>CAYZHI010000023.1:0-18169 GCA_964477335.1 uncultured Caldilineaceae bacterium
GGTACGACACGCACGTCGGTGAACGCGGCGTCAAGCTGAGTGTCGGCGAGAAGCAACGCGTCAGCATCGCGCGCGCCCTGCTCAAGAATGCGCCCATCCTGATCCTCGACGAGGCCACCGCCAATCTTGACCCGGAGCAAGAGGTCGAAATTCAAGCGGCCATCGAGCGGCTGCTCCGGGGGCGCACGGCCTTAATCATCGCCCACCGGCTCAACACCGTTCGTAATGCAGACAAAATCCTGGTGTTAGACAACGGTCTCATTCGAGAATCTGGTACTCACGCTTCACTACTGCAGCAACCCGGCCTATACCAGCAACTGGTAACCGCCTACCAAAGGGTTGCTTAACAAAATCATATGACAATTGTCCACAGATAGGCACTGATGAACACTGATTTCAGATTAAAAGGACGAGAATTATGGCGCAGTATCCTGACAGTGAATTAACTCGAGGCATCATTGGCGCTGCATTTTAGGATTTGTCAGGTGGAACGGCATGAATTCGAGCTGGCGCTTACTTAAATTGACTTTTCCGCTCAAATGGTGGATCGGTCTGGCCGCGCTGCTGGGCTTTGTAACTATCGGCAGCAGCATTGGCCTGATGGCCACCTCGGCCTACATCATTTCAGCCGCGGCCCTGCAACCGCCCATCGCCGCCCTGCAAGTGGCCATTGTGGGAGTGCGCTTTTTCGGGCTGAGCCGGGGGGTTTTTCGCTACCTGGAACGGCTGGTCTCGCACCAGGTCACCTTCCGGCTGTTAGCCCGGCTGCGAGTCTGCTTCTATGAAGCCATCGAACCGCTGGCCCCGGCCCGGCTGATGGCGTATCGCAGCGGTGACCTCTTGAGCCGCATCGTTACCGACGTTGACACACTCCAGCATTTCTATATCCGGGTCATTGCTCCGCCGGTAGTGGCCGTGCTGGTTATAGGGTTGATCTGGCTGCTGCTGGACGCGTTTGCAGTCCAACTGGCTATGGCTAACCTGATTTTTTTATTGCTGGTCGGGCTGGGCCTGCCGGGGTTGAGCCGTTACTTGGGCCGGGACGTCGGCCACCAACTGGCAACCAGCCGGGCCGAGTTGAATGTGGCCCTGGTGGATACGCTTCAGGGTACGGCCGATTTGCTCCTGGCCGGCCAGTCCGAGGCCCAGCAACAACGAGTTGACCACCTGAGTCGCACCCTGGCCGGGGTGCAGGAGCGAGCGGCCTGGGTGGGCGGCTTGCAAACGGCCCTGAGCGGCCTGTTGGTCAACTGGTCTACCGTGGCCCTGCTGTTGATTGCCGTACCGGTGGTCAACCAGGGCCAACTGGACGGCGTCTACCTGGCGGTGCTGGTGCTGGCTGGCATAGCCAGCTTTGAAGCCGTCACGCCCCTGCCGGAAGCCTGGCAGCAGTTGGAGCACAGCCTGGCCGCGGCCAGGCGATTGTTTGAACTGGTCGATACCGAACCTGTTGTAGCCGAGCCAGCCCCCGGTACGAGCTCACCCACTCCCCAGGATTTTGGCCTGACTGTTGAAAACCTCTCCTTTCGCTATAGCCAGGTTGACCCGCCGGCGCTGCACAACCTCACCTTTTCGATTCCGCCCGGTCAAAAAGTGGCTATCGTGGGGCCAAGCGGAGCCGGCAAATCGACCATCGTCAATTTATTGCTGCGTTTCTGGGAATACCGCACCGGCGAAATCCGGCTGGGCGGCTATGAGTTGCGTCACTACCGGCCGGACGACGTCCGCCGCCTGATGGCAGTCGTGTCGCAACACACCCATCTTTTTAATGACACCATTCGGGGCAATCTGCTGCTGGCCAACCCCCAGGCCGGCGAAACCGAGCTGGTCCGGGCGGCCCAACAGGCCCAACTCCACGATTTTATCCTGACCTTGCCGCAGGGCTACGATACCTGGATTGGCGAGCAAGGTCTGCGCTTGAGCGGCGGTCAGCGCCAGCGCCTGGCCATTGCCCGGGCCTTGTTGAAAGTTGCGCCGATCCTCATTCTGGATGAACCAACCGCCAACCTCGACCCGCTGCTCGAACAAGAGCTAATGCAAACCATCCATTCTATTTCAGACGGGCCAACCACGCTACTGATTACCCATCGCCTGATCGGCTTGGAACGGCTGGATCAGATCCTGGTGCTGGATGCCGGCCAGCTTGTCGAGCAAGGCCGGCACGATGAACTATTGCCAAGGCGCGGTTTATACTGGCGCATGTGGAGCCGCCAGCACCAACTCGATTTTTTGGGATAGTCTTCAAATTATGTGCTTGAGTTCCAGATTGAACGCAGATGACGCTGATCGCACAGATTTTCACTGATTTTTCATAATTTTATCCGCGCCAATCTGCGTTTTTCTGCGGCATCAGCGTTCCATCTTTCCGAGCACATAATTCTGTACGATGTCGATTTTTTTACTCGTTCCCACGCCAAGCGTGACCGCGAAGCGTGGGAACGAGTAAAGCCAGCGCCAACTCGATTCCTGAAAACAGGATATTGCAAATTTTTTCACGAATAATGACGATTGTCAGTAAAACAAGTGACATTTGCCACTGTTGAGCCGCGCCTGATTGTGCTATGCTTACCCCAACATTGATTAGTTAAAGCTATATAAGGAAATCTTATGCGTCTAGCCCAAGTTCTGGAGATTACCGCCGCCCAATTCTTTCTCCCCAACCCCGGCAAAATCATCACCCCGGCGATTCTTAACCGGGAAGTTCATATTGGCGGCAGCGCCGATTTGATGAGCGACGTTTTGTGCTATAACTTGTCGCAGGGACTGCTGGTCACCGGTTTGATCAATCCCCAATCAGTTCGCACTGCGGAAATGGCCGATGTAGCCGCCTTGCTGATCGTTCGCGGCAAGATCCCACCCCCGGAAACCATCAACATTGCCTGGCAAGTAGGCATCCCCATTATGGGTACCCAGATGACGATGTTTGAAGCCTGCGGCCGGTTATTTGCTGCCGGTCTACCGGCTGCCAACCGCCGCAATGGTGACCCCGACCCAGTTCGCTAGACCGGCCTGGAGCGGTCTAAGTATGCAAAGACACATCCCAACAAAGCTGCTGGAGCAACGGTATGACCGACCAACCCATAATTACCGATGAAAAAGCGGGATTCATCACCCGGGTTGAAGAGCTGGCTTATGAGCTAAAAATTGAAGCCGTGATGACTCGCGACCCGGAGGTGGTTGACCCGCGCGTGCAGATGAAAGATGTGTTGGAACTCTTTCGGGAAAAGCGGATATCAGGGGCGCCGGTGGTTTCTAATGGGCGGCTGGTTGGGATTATCAGCATTGAAGATTTGATTCGAGCGCTGCGCGACCTGGGCCGGCGAGAGCTGAGCGCCGCTGTGGCCGACTACATGACTCGGGACCTGATTACGGTCAATTCGTTCGATTCGATCATCGAGGCCCTCAAGCTATTTGCCAAAACCAGGGTCGGCCGGCTGCCGGTGGTTGACAAAAAAAACCAACTGGTCGGCATTATCACCAAGGGCGACATTACCCGGGGTATGCTTGAGGCCCTCCAACACGAATACCAGGCTGAAGAGGTCATCCGCTACCGGGCCAGCCACCTGTTTGAAGATATCATCTCCGACCGGACCAGCCTGATTCTAAGATATCACATCAGGCCGGGAGACTTCACCAGCGGCGGCAGCGCCTCTAGCAATATCAAACGGGCTTTACTGCGGCTGGGGGCCGATCCCCAAATTGCCCGGCGCTGCGGCATTGCCATCTACGAAGCTGAAATGAACCTGATCATCCATACCAGCAACGGCGGCGAGATTCGCGTTGAAATTGAACCCCACCAGATTATGATGCAAACTATCGACGATGGGCCGGGCATTGAAGATATTGAGCTGGCCATGCAGCCCGGCTATTCCACGGCCAGCGCCGAAATCCGCGAACTGGGTTTTGGCGCCGGCATGGGGTTAAAAAACATTCAAAACTGCGTCGATGAAATGCAGCTTGAGTCGATCCCGGCTAAAGGTTCCAAACTGGTCATGTTGCCCAAGAGCGGCAACAAAGAGTGGGAATTAACCCGCGCCACTACCCCTGGCCAGGGCACTCGGCTGACTATGAAAATTTTCCTGCATCCCCAGGAAACTTTTGAAAAACATCAACATGCCAAGGAGCAGCCATTATGACTCTACAAGAAATTATTCAAAAACTGAACCTGACGGTTCTGACCAAGAAGAAAGATTTTGATAAAATTGTACCTACCAGCGGCTATGCCTCTGACCTGTTGAGTTGTGTGATGGCCGGGGCGCAAAAAAGAGGTATTTGGGTCACCTTGCAGTCGCACGCTAATATTGTGGCCGTTGCCGCCCTCCTTGAGCTGAGCGCGGTCATCATCACCGAAGGCGCTGTGCCAGACCCGGAAACAATCACCAGAGCGAATGACGAAGGTATCACCCTGCTTTCGACCAACCAATTGACCTATCCGGTGGTGGGAAAGTTGTGGGAGTTGGGTTTAAAAGATGGCTGATTACCGGTTGTGAATACTTACCTGGCCGAACTGCACATCCACACGGTTGTTTCCCCCTGCGCCGGCATTGAAATGATTCCGCCGCTCATTGTTCAGGAGGCCCTGGACCGCCACATCAATTTGATCGCCATTACCGACCACAATACCACCGCCAATGTTTCAGCCGTCCAGAAGGCGGCTCGCAACACCGGGCTAACCGTCCTGCCGGGGATGGAGCTCCAGACACGCGAAGAAGTCCATCTCCTCTGCCTGTTCGACACCCTGGATCAATCCGCCGCCTGGCAAGAGTTGGTGCAGGCCCACATGCCGCCTTTGGAAAACAACATTGAGTTCTTTGGCGAACAGTTTGTGGTGGACGAGTTCGGCGATTTTGTCCGGCGTGAAACACAACTCCTGCTGACCTCGGCCGATCTCTCGCTTGAACAAGCAGTGGTTGAAGTAAACAATTTGGGCGGGTTAGCCATTCCGGCTCACGTCAATCGCCAGGCCTTCAGCCTGATCGCCAACCTGGGCTTTGTGCCGCCGGATCTTCCGTTTGAGGCGCTGGAAATATCTCGCCACCTCACCCCCGCCGAAGCCAGGCATAGATTCCCCCAACTCCGGCTCTATCCGCTCATTCAAAATGGCGATGTCCATTATCTGGACGATTTTTTGGGAGTCAACCGCTTTCAACTCGTTGCTCCTACCATTAGTGAGCTAAAGTTGGCTTTGCGAAATCAAGAAGGACGCTCATTGACTATTGACCCGCTCAATACCTGACAATCCTCTTATCTTTTTGTGACAAATGTCACGTGACAATTACAGCGCCGCGTGATAGAATTCACAATGCGGCTTATAGTAAGGCCGTAACAATTTTTTTGGGCGTAGTTCAATTGATAGACCGACCCATTTCACCTCATCATTATTGTCTCTGGAGATATCAATGTTAAAAGTTCTGGAAAATATTCCTGCCACCGATCCCCTCGCCATTGCTGAACAGCGAGCTACTATTGACCAGATCTTGACCACAAACAAACATATACCCGGGGCCACGATGGTGGTTCTCAACGAACTGCAGAGCCAATTTGGCTACATCTCTCTGCCCATGCAAGCCTATGTTGCCCAAAAGCTACGGGTGCCGATGAGCGAGGTCAACGGCGTGGTCTCATTTTATTCATTCTTCACCACCACCCCCCGCGGTAAGCACACCGTTAAGTATTGTATGGGCACCGCCTGTTACGTGAGCGGCGCCCCCAATTTAATCGAAAGAACCAAGCAGCTTTTGGGGGTTGATCCAGGCGAGACGACTGAAGATAACGCCATGACCGTTGAGCTATGCCGCTGTATCGGCGCTTGCAGTCAGGCTCCGGCCGTGGTGGTGGATAAAGATGTGTACGGCCGCGTTCACCCCAATCAATTGCCCCAAATCCTCAATAAGTACCGCGGCTAGGCCAATAAGTTGAGAGAGATAGCCCTGCATTTACTGGATATTGCCGAAAATAGCATTGCCGCCGGGGCAAATCTCATTGAGATTAGCGTGGAGGAAGATGTTCAGAACGATCGGTTAAAGCTAGTGGTTCAAGATAATGGCCGGGGGATGGATGAGCAGATGTTGGCTCAGGTTACCGACCCGTTTGTAACCAGCCGCACTACCCGCAAAGTTGGTTTAGGCATTCCCCTTTTCAAGGCCGCCGCCGAAGCCTGCAACGGTTATCTGCACCTAACCTCTGTGTTGGGCCAGGGCACGCGAGTGGAAGTCGAGTTCCAGCGGAGCCATATTGATCGGATGCCGTTGGGCGATCTGGCCGGCACCATGCTTAACTTGGTCATTTGCCATCCCGAAATTCATTGGCTCTTTCACTACCGGGCCGGCAACCAGACCTTTACCTTTGACGATGAACCCATCAAAACAGAATTGGCCGGAATTCCACTCACCGAGCCGGCAGTCCTAAGCTTTATTAAAAAAACGTTACAAGAGGGTGTCCAGACTGTGCAGCAGACGTTGACACATTGAAGGTCATCCGGCTGATATTACTCTAGGAGGACAAAGATGCCAGCCATCAAATCACTTGACGAGTTGAAACGAATAAAAGAGGAAGCTCTACAGAAACGCCAGGCGGCTCAAACCGCCGGGCGAATTCAGATTACCGTCCCTATGGGGACCTGCGGTATTGCTGCGGGCGCCAGAGAAACGATGAAAGCGATCCTCGATTTCATTGAGGTCGAAAACCTCAGCGATATCGTCGTCCGGCAAACCGGCAATAGCGGCCTGGATGAGTGGGAACCGATCATCAAGGTATCCGTCGCTGGCCAGCCAGAAGTAACCTACGGCAAAGTTACACCGGCCAAAGCCAAACAGATTATGGCAGAACACGTAATGCACGAGCGAGTTGTAAGCGAATACGTTATTTCGGTTTGAGCACCCGTTTTCTTGGATTGCCATCAAAATCACCCCGAAGAGAAAATAGAGGCAGTATGAAATATTATCGTTCTCATGTTTTGGTTAGCGTTGATCCTGAAGGGGTAGACCGGCTAGCCCTCGACATAAAAAATAGCTTGCAGAAAGAATTGCTGCGCCAGGGCCTCGCTGACGAAGTCCAGGTGCTGGAAACGCCACGCCGCGACCGTATAGCCGAGGGGGCTGAGATGGTCATTTATCCGGATGAAGTCCACTACGCCAATGTAACCCTCGACGATATTCCCCAGTTGGTCGAAGAGCATTTCTTGAAGGGCCGGGTGGTCGAGAGTTTGCTGGCCCCGGTTCACGAAGTTGTTGATGAAGAGCTCGGTCCCCCCAAGCCCAAAGAAGTTCGGGTGGTGTTGAGGAACTGCGGCCTGATCGATCCGGAGAATATCGAAGATTATATTGCTGAAGACGGTTACGCCGCTCTGGCCAAAGTGCTGACTTCGATGACTCCGGAGCAGGTATTAGCAGAAGTCGGCGCGTCCGGTTTGCGAGGCCGCGGCGGGGCTGGCTTCCCGGCCGCCAAAAAATGGGAATTTGCCCGCAAAGCGTCAGGCAGCCCCAAGTACGTTATCTGCAACGCCGACGAAGGCGACCCCGGCGCGTTTATGAACCGGCGGGTGCTGGAAAGCGATCCCCACGCCGTAGTTGAAGGTATGATTATTGCCGCCTACGCCATCGGGGCCAGCCAGGGCTACGTTTACTGCCGGGCCGAATATCCGGTGGCGGTGGAACGGCTGAATCTAGCCATTAAACAGGCGCGGGCCTACGGCCTGCTGGGCGAAGACATCCTGGGCAGCGGTTTCTCCTTTGATCTGGAAGTGCGGATGGGCGCCGGAGCCTTTGTTTGCGGCGAAGAAACTGCCTTGATGGCCTCGATTGAAGGCAAGCGGGGTGAGCCTCGCCCGCGGCCGCCCTTCCCGGCGGTGGCTGGGCTGTGGGGCAAGCCAACCAACATCAACAACGTGGAAACCTATGCTAACGTGCCCCAGATCATTCTCAAAGGGGCGCAATGGTTTGCCAGTATGGGCACCGAGAAAAGCAAAGGCACCAAAACCTTTGCCATTGCCGGCGACGTCAACAATACTGGCTTGATCGAGGTGCCGCTGGGTATCACCCTGCGTGAAGTTATCTTCGATGTGGGCGGCGGCATCAAGAACGACAAGAAATTCAAGGCCGTTCAGACCGGCGGCCCGATGGGCGGCTGCCTGCCCATCTCCTACCTCAATATGGAGGTCGATTACGAAACCCTGGCCTCGGCCGGCTCGATTATGGGTTCGGGCGGAATGATTGTGATGGATGAAAATTCCTGTATGGTCGACATCGCCCGCTTCTTTATGGAGTTCACCCAGGATGAGAGCTGCGGCAAATGTACCCCCTGCCGGGTTGGCACCAAACGCATTCTGGAAATTCTGGAGCGGATCTGCGCCGGCCACGGTAAAGAAGGCGACATCGAGACCCTGGAGATGCTGTGCGCTCAGATCAAGAGCACCAGCCTGTGCGGTCTGGGGCAGGGCGCGCCCAACCCGGTTGAAAGCACCCTGAAGCATTTCCGCCACGAATACGAAGCGCACATCTATGAAAAACATTGCCCGGCCGGCGCCTGCAAAGATCTGGTGCGCGCCCCCTGCGTCAACACCTGTCCGGCCGGCGTGGACAGCCCGGCCTACCTGGCCCTGGTTTCTCAGGGACGTTATGCCGAAGGGCTGGCGGTGCACCGCGACTCCAACCCGTTTGCCCTGGTTTGCGGGCGAGTGTGCCCGGCTTTTTGTGAAACCAAATGTCGCCGCGGCCGGCTAGACCAACCCATCTCCATCCGGCTGGTCAAACGTTTCATGGCCGATCGCTTCTTTGCCGAAGAATGGACTCCGGAAATCCTGACTCCGGCCAAAGAGGAGCGGATTGCAGTCGTGGGGGCCGGGCCGGCCGGTTTGACCGCAGCCTTGCGTCTGGCTCAAAAGGGCTACCGGGTAACGGTTTTTGAGCGGATGCTCCAACCCGGCGGGATGATGACCTACGGCATCCCGGCTTACCGGTTGCCGCGCGAGCCGCTCTTTGCCGAGGTCAACCATATCCGGCGAGCCGGCGTCGATATTCGGCTTGGCCAGGAGTTGGGTCGAGACTTCACCATCGACTCGTTGAAAGAAGACGGTTATGCTGCGATTGTTCTGGCGCTGGGCGCGCATAAAAGCCAACGGTTGGGCATGCCGGGCGAAGATAAAGATGGAGTTTACCACGGCGTGACCTTCTTACGTGACATTGCTATGAACCGGGCGCCCAATGTTGACGGCAAGCGCATCGTCATCGTTGGCGGCGGCGATGTAGCCGTCGACTCGGCCCGGTCGGCCTGGCGCTTGGGCGCGGCTGAGGTTCACGTGGTTTACCGGCGGGAAGAAAAAGATATGCCGGCCCACCGGGAAGAGATCGAGGCGGCCAAAGAAGAAGGCATTCAGTTCCACTTCCTGGTTAATCCGATGGCTGTACTGGGCCAGCGCTCGGTGACCGGTATTCGCTTGCAGCGCCAAACCCTGGGCGAGTTTGACAACAGCGGCCGCCGCCGGCCCAAACTCATTGCCAAATCGGAATTCGATATTGCCTGTGATTTGATCATCCCGGCCATCGGCCAATATACCGACTTTGATTGGATGCAGGACAACAGCGTTGAAACCGTCCGGGCTTCCACCCTGAAAGTGGGTCATGCTTTTGAGACGTCTCGGGCTGGTGTCTTTGCCGCTGGCGACTGTGTGTCGGGACCGGCGACCGTCATCCATGCAGTGGCTCAGGGCAACAAAGTAGCCATGGCGGTTGAGCAATGGTTGACCACCGGTAAGCTGGATAGAATCGTCTACCGGCCCAAGCGGCATGATATTGCCCAAACGGTGAAACTTGAGGATTACGCCCACGTGCGGCGAGCAGTCCCGCGAGTGTTGCCAACGGATTGGCGCAGCGCCACCGGCTTTACTGAGATCGAGATGGGCTTTGACGAGACAACGGCTCAGGAAGAGGCCAAACGCTGCCTGCGTTGTGATCTGGAATGGCTGGAGCGCATCGGTGAGCCAATCCCCCAACCGGAGAAGGAAGTAGTTAGCTAGTTGGATTGTAAGTGGATGACTATAACCAAAACAATTTGATAACGAGAAATGAAGGGAATTGGTGGCAATGAAGGCATCAGACCAGTTTCTTAAGATGAATCTCAACCCATTAGCGTGGCCGCCCTTCCCGAAATATAAACATCACCTGTAGAGTAGAAAGGAGAAGGGTATGTCAGTTGCCTTGACGGAAAATCGAGACGTGTCGGCGGTGGTGGAGAAGGCAATCGCCCACCACGGTGATACGGCCGAAGCGTTGGTACCCATTTTGAGTGAGGTCAACGACAAACTGGGCTATTTAACCGTTGACGTGCTAACCCAAATCAGCCAGTCTTTGCATATCCCTGGCAGCCAGCTGATTTCAACGGCCAGTTTTTATCGGCTGTTGTCAACCAAGCCACGCGGTAAACACGTTATCAGATTTTGTGAGAGCGCCCCCTGCCACGTTATGGGTGGTCGCCAAATTTGGCAAACCTTGCAAGAAACGCTCAGGCTGGGGCCAGGTGAGACCAGCGCGGATGGCAAATGGACGCTGTTAACCACCAGTTGTCCAGGGGTCTGTGGCGTTGGCCCGGTCATGATGATCGACGATGACATATACGGCAATCTGGCGCCTGAACGAGTGCCAGAAATTCTGGCGCTCTACGAGTAAAGGAGGCAAGCCGCGATGAGCACATCAATCCGTTCGTTAGTTTTAGTTTCCAGCGATCCAGAGAGCAAGGCCCGCGGGGCCCAGGAATTATTTGACAATTTGCAGCAAGAGATTAGCGCCTTTGGCCTGCAAGACGAGATTTTCCTGACAATGGTCGGTGATATGGGCCGTCACGATGCGTTGCCGATGGTGATCGTCTATCCAGAGGCCGTTATTTATGGGCCGGTCAAGCCCACGGATGTCCATTTTCTGGTAGAAGAGCATCTCTACAAGGGCCGCATTGTGGCCGAGCTGCAAGCCTCGGCCAAGGAGCTGACCGGACGCATCGCTTGGCTGTCGGCCCGCAAAGGTACCCTGCCGGCCGAGCAGAGAATTGTGCTGCGGCGGGCAGGTCTGATCGATCCCGATGACATCGAGGATTACATTGCCCACGACGGTTACGAGGCCCTGGGTAAAGCCTTGAGCCAGATGCCGCCTCGCCAGGTTATTCAGGAAATTACCGACTCCGGTCTTAGAGGCCGAGGCGGGGCCGGCTTTCCGACCGGCACCAAGTGGAGCTTCGTGGCCCAGGTCGACGATTTCCCCAAGTATGTTATCTGCAACGCCGACGAAAGTGAACCGGGCACGTTCAAAGACCGCATGGTGCTGGAAGGCGATCCCCACAGTATGATCGAAGCGATGGCGCTGGCCGGTTACGCCGTTGGGGCCAATGAAGGTTACATCTACGTGCGCGGCGAATACAAATTGGCCCAGGAACGGCTGGCTCGAGCCATCAAACAGGCCCGCGAATATGGCTTACTGGGCAAAAACATCTTTGGCTCCGACTTTGATTTTGACATCCACATCCACACTGGCGCCGGCGCTTACATCTGCGGTGAAGAAACGGCCTTGATCGAGTCGATTGAAGGCAAGCGGGGCGAACCGCGCATCCGTCCGCCTTACCCCACCACCCACGGCTTGTGGGGTAAACCTACTGTGGTCAATAACGTGGAAACGTTGGCGAATGTCCCGGCCATAATTAACAACGGCGCGGCCTGGTACCGGGGTTTTGGCACCAAGAGCAGCCCGGGGACAAAAGTCTATACCGTGCTGGGCAACGTGAACGTAACCGGGGTGATCGAGGTGCCGATGGGCATAACCCTGCGCGAGGTTATCAGCATTTACGCCAAAGGCATGAAGAATGGTTCCCGCCTGAAGCTGGCCCAAACCGGCGGTTCCAGTGGCTCCATCATGCCGGCCAGTCTGCAAGACACGCCGATGGATTACGACTCCTACGCTCGGGCCGGCGTCTCGTTGGGTTCGGGCGCGCTGCTCATTTGCGACGAGGATACCTGTGTGGTCGACCTGGCCCGGGTATTGCTCAATTTCTTTAGTGAAGAAAGCTGCGGTAAATGTTCGCCCTGCCGTGTTGGCGGCCAGCGGGCGCGTCAAATTCTAACCAACATCTCTGAAGGTCTTGGCAAACTCGACGATATCGACACTCTGGACAAAATTGCCGCCCAACTCTTTGAACTTTCCAACTGTGGGCTGGGGCAAACTGCGGGCGTACCCATTCGCGACATCCTCAGACACTTCAGAGCAGAAGTTGAGGCCCATATCAAATTGAAAGTCTGTCCAACCGGGGCCTGTTCTATGAGTGGCCGACAAGTCAGAGTTGCATAAGGAGCATATTATGAGCATCAAATTAACTATCAACCATAAAGAAGTAGAAGTCCCCATGGGGACAACGGTGCTGCGGGCCGCCGAAATGGCCGGCATCGACATCCCAACGCTATGCGACCATCCCCACCTGACGCCTTATGGCGGTTGTCGGCTTTGTGTGGTTGAGGTTGAAGGCGCCCGCACCCTCCAACCTTCCTGTACCTTGCCGGTCAACAATGGGATGGTTGTCCATACCGACACGCCCAAAGTAAGAGCCGCCCGCGAGTTTGTGCTGACCCTGCTTTTTAGCGAGCGCAACCACTTCTGCATGTACTGCCAGATGAGCGGCGGCGACTGTGAATTGCAGAACGCGGCTTACGGCGAAGGGATGACTCACTGGCCGCTGCAACCCAATTGGACCCCCTTCCCGGTCGACGCTTCTCATCCCCACTTTGTGTTAGACCACAATCGTTGCATCCTGTGCCGCCGTTGTGTGCGAGCCTGCGGCGAGTTGGTGGGCAACTTCACCTGGGGGATGCAGGAACGGGGCGCCGACACTATCCTGGTGGCCGACCTGGGGGTGCCTGTCGGTGAGAGCACCTGCGTCTCTTGCGGCACCTGCGTACAGGTTTGTCCCACCGGCGCCCTCATCGACCGGGTTAGCGCCTACCAGGGCCGCCAGACCGACGTCGAGCGCATCAAAAGCACCTGCGCCGGCTGTAGCGTGGGTTGCGGCATTGTATTGAACGTGCGCGATAACCGCCTGGTTCGGATCGAGGGGGATTGGGACGCGCCGGTCAACCAGGGTATCCTGTGCGAAGTTGGCCGCTTCTTGCCGTTGAATGAAGAGCGGGAACGAGTGGTTATCCCTTTGGTGCGCAAAAACGGCCAGTTAAAAGCCGCCACCTGGAAAGAGGCGCTGGGTTACGTTGCCAGCAAACTCAAACCGCTGGCTGGCCAGAACGGCCGCGGCGTCGCGGCCCTGGCCTCGACCCGCCTGCCGGTGGAGGCGCTCCATCGCTTTGACCAACTCTTTGCCAAAAACTTGGGCAGCGACATGGTCACCAGCATCGAGGAAGGGGTGACTACAGCCATTCCCGGCGTGGTCGCCCAGCAGAGTGGCAAATCATTTGAGGGCAAGTTAGAGGCGCTCAAAGAGTCCGACTGCGTGGTGGCGATTGGCGTCGATCTGGTAAAAAATCATCAGGTGGCTGGTTTCTTTGTCAAGCGGGCGCTGCCGCACGGGACCAAATTGGTAGTCATCGATCCCTTCGATAACGGCTTGCACGATCTGGCCGATTACTCCCTGCGTCCGGCTGAGGGCACCGATTATGAACTGATTACGGCGCTGGCCTCCGGCATCGTTGAGCTTCAACTGGCCCAGGCCGATGAAGCCGATCTACCCGAACTGGCCAAATATACCCCCGAAAAAGTCAGAAAGAGCACCGGCATCGACCTTGATACGATCCTGGCGGTAGGCAAGCTGATTATGGCCGCCAAAAAACCAACCTTCGTCTACGGCAAAGGGCTGACCCGGAACGAATCTGACGCCACCTTGAAAGCCCTGCTACGGCTGGCTAAACTGGCCGGGGCGCTGGATGAGAACCATTCCAACGTGATTAGCCTGAAGGGTGAAGCCAATAGTCTGGCCGCCTACCAGTATGGCCTGGATAAACCATTCCAGGTGAACGGGCATCAAGCGGTTTACCTGGCTCTGGGCGATGATCATGTCAGCTCGCGTTTGGTTGAGCGGCTGAAAGAAGCGCCCTTTGTCGCCGTACAAGCCAGCTACGTATCACCCGTCACCGAGTTGGCTGATGTGGTGCTGCCGTCAGAAATGTGGGCCGAGCAAGAAGGACACTACCTGAACCTGGAGGGCCGGTTGCAAGAACTCCACCGCAGCTTGACCCCGCCGGAAGAGGTGCGCTCCCACGTCGAGATTCTGGAAGCAATTGCGGCTCAATTAGACTTCAGTCTGGGCGAAGATTGGCAAAACCTGCTTAAACAGCGGATTTCGATGAGTCCGATTTTGGCTTGACAATAGCAAGACCTTTGGGGTGTTTGAAATCCCAAAGGTCCAACCGATGCGGAGAAAAAGAAAGGAAGTAGTGATATGGGTAAACCAAAAGTTTCAAGTGACTGGCTGGCTGCCTGCGCCGGCTGCCATATGTCTCTCCTGGATATGGACGAGCGGATCCTCAAAGTAGTCGAACTGGCCGACATCAGAGCCACCCCCATCACCGATTTGAAAGAACCTGACGCGTCCGGCGTGGATGTGGGTATTTTGACCGGCGCCGTCAATACCACGACCAATGAGGAAGTGGCTCTCAAAATGCGGGAACGCTGCAAAATATTGGTGGCCATGGGTGACTGCGCCGTTTTTGGGGGAGTCATTGCTATGCGTAACTTCTTCAAGTTAGAAGATTCCCTGCGCCGGGCTTACATCGAAACCGAAAGCACCGATGAGGAAGGCAAGATTCCCGCCAGCCCGGAAATCGGCAAACCCACCCTGGTGCGGGCCGTTGGCGAAGTGGTGAAAGTCGATATCTCTATTCCGGGCTGCCCGCCAGACGCCGACGTGATTTTCTACGCTTTAGCCGAGCTGGCCCAGGGACGTATTCCAGAAATCAAAGATGAAAAGCTGCATTGGCATTAATTGATCGCTGAGGAGGATGAGCATGTCAGCACAAAAAATTACCATCGAGCCGGTCACCAGAATTGAAGGGCACGCCAAAGTTACCGTTCATATGAACGATAGCGGCGCGGTTGACCGGGCTTACTTTCACGTGAACGAATTCAGGGGGTTTGAGAAGTTCTGCGAAGGGCGTATGTACTTTGAAATGCCGTCCATCACGCCCCGCATCTGCGGCATCTGTCCGGTCAGCCATCATCTGGCTGCGGCCAAAGCATGCGACCAGGTGATTGGCGCGCCCCCGCCCCGACCGGCCAATCTGCTCCGCGAGCTGATGCACATGGGTCAGATCATCCAGAGCCACGGCATGCACTTCTTTGAGCTGGCCGGCCCCGACCTGCTATTGGGCTTTGACGCCGACCCGGCCGTGCGCAACGTGGTTGGCCTGATTGGGGCCAATCCGGAACTGGCGGTGAAGGCGGTGATGTTGCGCAAATTTGGCCAGGAGATCATCCGCACTCTGGGCGGGCGCAAAGTTCACCCGAACTTTGCTGTACCCGGCGGCGTCAACCGGGCGCTGAAACCGGCCGACCGGGACAGCATCCTGGCCGGAGTCGATGAAGCCATTGCCACTATCCAAACCGGACTGGTCATTATGAAAGGTTGGGCCGAGCAGAACCGGGAAGATGTCGAGAAGTTTGCGGTGTTCCCAACCGGCTACTTTGGCCTGGTGACCGGTGAAGGTGGCCTGGAGCTATACGACGGCGACTGCCGCCTGATCGATATGACCGGTAAAAAGTTGGAGCAGTTCGACGGCCGTAACTACCTGGATTACATTAGAGAGCACGTCGAAGATTGGTCCTACCTCAAATTCCCCTACTACAAAAAGATGGGCTGGCCCGCGGGCGTTTATCGGGTTGGACCATTGGGCCGGTTGAACGTGGCCGAGAAGATCGACACGCCGTTGGCCAACGAAGAATTCAAAATCTTCAAATCACTGAACGGTGGTAAGCCGGTTGAGAATACGCTCTACTACCATTACGCCCGCCTGATCGAGGCCCTTTTTGCGGCGGAAAAGGTTAAGGTGCTGCTGGACGATCCCGACATTTTCAGCAACGATATCCTCAATACCAAAAAAGCCTTTACCGGCGAAGGCGTCGGCGTCATTGAAGCGCCGCGCGGCACCCTTTTCCACCACTACTGGACCAATGAGAACGGGCAACTCCAGCGTGTCAACCTGATTGTGGCCACCGGCCACAACAACTGGGCCATGAGCAAGGCTGTCGACAGCGTGGCCAAAACCTACGTCAAGCGCAACGGCAACGACGTAACCGAAGGGATGCTGAACCGGGTTGAGGCCGCCATTCGAGCTTATGACCCCTGCCTGTCGTGCTCTACGCACGCTTTGGGCCAGATGCCCATCGTTGTTGAAATCGTTGGGCCGGATGGGGGAGTCATCAACACGCTCCGCCGCGACTGATTTGACAGAAGGTCAATCATTAAGAAAGATATCCTGTAATCCCGCAGGGGAGCGGGGGGCCATGGCGCAGGTGAGATTTTCTCCTCTGCCCCGGGGCCCTTCACTCCCCTGCTCTATTGGTGAGCTGTTTTTATGACAAACGTATTGGTTATCGGTTACGGCAATCCTGACCGGGAAGATGACGGCGTCGGCTGGCATGTGCTGCAGAAGTTGTCAGATCATTTTGGCAGCCCGGTTTTGGCCTCAGATGGCGGCATCTTTGAAGCCGACCATAATCCGCAGTTAATCTTTGTGTTGCAGCTTACCCCGGAAATGGCCGAGTCCGTGGCCGAGTATGATTATGTCTGCTTTGTTGACGCCCACACCGGCGCTTACGCCGACGATGTCCGCCTGACTCCAATCAAGCCAGGCTACCAACCTTCCCCCTTTACCCATCACTTTTCCCCAGAGAGCTGCCTGGAGTTAGCCCAGGCCCTCTATGGCCGCGCCCCGACCGGCCTGGTCGTTTCAGTCCGGGGCTACCAGTTTGGCTACTGCACCGAGCTATCAGCCCAAACCGCCTCGCTCGTTGACATCGCGGTAAACCGGATTGTGAACTGGATCAATCAGGTCGCCACCCCAACCAGCCCTGATCAGTGACCGGGGTCAGCCGAAGAAAGTGACATTTATCACTACTAACTTCAAGTCTGTTGTGCTATACTATTCCGTGAAAATAATCACAATTCGCGACAGCCAAGCTGCAAAAAATTTGGAACGAGACTCGTGACTAACCCTCAATGATACCAGGAGGTTCTTATCCAATGGCAGACCCAACCTTAGAACATACTGTCTTGAGCATCGATGCCTTCATTCCACCTGAAATGGCCGACAAAGCGGAAACGGTCGGGGTCAAGAAAGCGGCGATGGGACCCCGCAATACCTTTGCCCTGGCCGTGCTGGCCGGAGCATTTATTGCGCTGGGAGCTATTTTTGCCACAACCGCGGTAACCGGGGCCAGTGGTAACCTCACTTACGGGGTAACCCGGTTGCTCAGCGGTCTGGTCTTTTGCCTGGGTCTTATTTTAGTCATTGTCGCCGGGGCCGAGCTTTTCACGGGCAACAACTTGATCGTAATGGCTTGGGCTGACCGTCGCATTACTACGTGGCAGGTATTACGAAACTGGATTATTGTCTATGCCGGCAATTTCGTTGGCTCGATTGCTACGGCCGGGTTGATGATCCTGACCAAACAATACACCTTTGGCAGCGGCGGTGTCGGCCTGACCGCGCTGAACATCGCCGAAAGTAAATGCAGCCTGGAATTTATGCAAGCTCTGGCGTTGGGGATTATGTGTAACGCCCTGGTTTGCCTGGCCGTTTGGCTCTGTTTCAGCGCCCGCACCACCACCGACAAAATTCTGTCGATCATCTTCCCTATCACCGCCTTCGTCGCGGCCGGCTTTGAGCACAGCGTGGCAAATATGTATTTCATCCCGGTGGGACTGTTTATCAAGGCCACAGCCCCGCTTAGTTTCTGGGAGTCTATCGGCAAAACAGCCGCCGACTATGCCAATCTCACCTGGGGCAACTTCTGGCTGGCTAACCTGCTGCCGGTGACGATTGGTAACGTTATTGGCGGCTCGGTGATGGTTGGTCTGGTTTATTGGTTCATCTACATCCGTAAAGGTATGATTCCCAAGCCAGGGGGCGAATAGAACAGACGCGGTTGAAACCGCACCTGGGGGGCTACGCCGTGATGTCCGCCTGCGTCCCCTT
>CAYZHI010000024.1:0-17576 GCA_964477335.1 uncultured Caldilineaceae bacterium
ATTACTGATTACTGATTACTGATTACTGATTACTGTTCACTGATTACTGTTCACTACCTTCTCAGGAGCATCATATGACTGAAGTCAAGTGGCGAGTTTTGATCGGTTCACGCTCTTTTGGTCAGGCTTTTCCGGAACATCTGCAACAGCTTGAGGCCGCCGGCTGCGAAGTGATCCCCAACGGGGTGGGCGGCCGGGCCTACCGCGCCGCCGAGTTGATGGAAGCGTTACAAGGCGTCGATGGCATCATCACCGGCACCGACGAACTGACCGCGGCCGTCATCAACGCCGCTGACCGGCTGAAAACCATTGCCAAGCACGGCGTCGGGTTGGAAACGATTGATCTGGAGGCAGCCCGCAAACGCGGCATCGTGGTCAGCGCCCCCCCCGGCACCAACCACGACTCCGTGGCCGATTTGACTCTGGCCCTGTTGCTGGCTCTGGCCAGAGGGGTGGTCAAGAGTCACAACGATGTGGCCCGCGGCGGCTGGAAAGCCTTTTATGGGATCGAACTGATGGGCAAGACGCTGGGCATCGCCGGTTTGGGACGGATTGGCAAGGCTGTGGCCGTGCGGGCGCAAGCCTTTGGGATGCGGATCATTGCCTTTGACCCGTATCCCGACAAGCTCTGGGCGAGCGAACATGATGTTACATTGGTTACTCTGGAAGAACTGCTGGCCCAGGCCGACGTGGTCACTCTCCACGCCGCAGCCGAGATGACCACCGGACCGCTGATTGGCGCGGCCCAACTGGCGGCAATGAAACCAACGGCCCTGCTGATCAATACAGCCCGCGGCGCGCTGGTGGACGAAACGGCCCTGGCCACGGCGCTGCGCGACCGGCACATTGCTGGCGCCGGGCTGGATGCTTTTGTTGACGAGCCGCCGCTGGGCAGCCCGTTGCTGGCACTGGACAACGTCGTCTTAACGGCTCACCTGGGCGGGCGCACCGTCGACGCCCAGCGCAAACAAGGTGAGATGTGCCTGGAGAATCTACTCCGGGCCCTGCGGGGTGAAACGCCGCTGTATCAGGTCCCATAACTCGGAATAGCCTCGCTATGGTTTCAATTTTGGAGAGTAACTGATGGATAACCAAACCTCTATCCTGGAACGCCTCTTTTCGCTCAAGGGCAAAAGTGCGCTGATTACCGGCGCCTCCGGCGGTATTGGCCGGGTGCTGGCCGTGTCGCTGGCCGAAGCCGGCGCGGCAATCGGCGTGCATGGTCGAGACATAGACCGGCTCGAAGAGACCTGCCGCTTGGTGGAAGCGACCGGTAGTCGAGCCGTTCCGCTCACGGCCGATCTGGCCCAGGTGGACGAGTGCCGCCAGTTGGTGGCGCAGGCTCACAAAGCCCTGGGCCGGCTCGACATCCTGATCAATTGCGCCGCCACCAACCGGCGCAAACCCATCAGCGAGGTCACCCAGGATGATTTTGACACGATTGTGGCGGTCGATTTGCGCAGCGCCTTTTTTCTGAGCCAGGCCGCCCAACCGTTAATGCGGGCGCAAGGCGGCGGCAAAATCATTCACATCGGCTCGATCAATATCTTCTATGGGCTGGAGACGGTCTCGGTGTATGGGCTGGCCAAAGGCGGGCTGGGCCAGTTGACCAAAGTGATGGCGGTGGAGTGGGCTGAAGATAATATTCAGGTCAACTGCGTAACGCCAGGTTATTTTCTCACGCCGCTATCCAAACCGCTATGGGAAGACGAACAGAAGGCGCGCTGGTTCCGCAACCGGCTGCCGGCCCGGCGGCCCGGCCGGCCAGACGAACTGGTAGGCGCAGTGTTGCTGTTGGCCAGCAACGCCTCATCCTATATCACCGGCCAGAACATCGTGGTCGATGGCGGCTTCCTGGCCGGCGGCTCGTGGCTGCGCGACGAGAGCTGGTCCGATGAGACGCTGCCGGAATCGATGCGCAAAGAAAGCTGGTTCAAACTTTAAAAGAGTCGGACAGAGGCTTCGCCACTTCGCCATGGCA
The DNA here is from genome assembly GCA_964477335.1 of uncultured Caldilineaceae bacterium. Lineage (GTDB taxonomy): Bacteria > Chloroflexota > Anaerolineae > 4572-78 > J111 > CAYNLK01. The sequence goes on from CAYZHI010000024.1 coordinate 1,982, forward strand.
ACGAGTGATGAAAATTAACCCCCTCCCCAACCCTCCTCCTGGCAGGGGGAGGGAGTCTGCCGGCTTCCCCCCTGGCAGGGGGGATTGAGGGGGGTATTTACAGAGGAGGTCAGCTTGAGTCTAAACGGAAAGGTCGCCCTGGTGACCGGGGCCAGTCGCGGCATCGGATTGGAAATCGTGCGGGTGCTGGCCGAGCAGGGGATGCAAGTGGCGATGAATGCCCGCTCGGAATTGGTGCAACAGGAGGCCGCAACGCTGCGGCAGCAGGGATTACAGGTGGCGGCCTATCGGGCCGACATCAGCTCAAAGGCCGAAGTCGAGGCGATGATGGCCCGAATCGAGCAGGAGTTAGGGCCGCTGTGGCTGCTGGTCAACAATGCCGGCGTGCTGCGTACCGGCCCAACGGCCGAGCTGAGTGAAGACGATTGGGATGCCTGCTTCAATGTAGACGCCAAGGGCGTCTTTCTCTGTTCCCAGGCGGCCATCCGGCGGATGATGCCGCGGCGGGCCGGGCGGATTGTCAACGTGTCGTCGATTGCCGGAGTGATTGTGCGGACAGCCCAGATTGCCTACTGCTCGGCCAAGGCCGCGGTCAACCATTTTTCCCGCTGCCTGGCCGTCGAAATGGCCCCCTACGGCATCACCGTCAACTGTCTCTGCCCCGGTATGACCTGGACCGACATGCTGGAAAAATCGGCTGCGGCGCGCGGCCTGGACCTGGAGGCGATGGTCGCTCTGATCCCGGCCGGCAAGATGGCCAACCCGCAGGACCACGCCCATTTAGTCGCTTATTTTGCCTCTGAAGAGGCGGGCCACGTCACCGGCCAGGTCGTCTGTGTGGATGGCGGCCAGAGCCAGTACCACCCGCTGATGGCGGTGAGAATCTGAACAACAGGAGAAATAGATACCAACCATGCTTCAAACTCCCTTTCGTACAATCGGTTCCAAAGAACGGCTGGTCGATCGCGTCGTCGGCGAACTCGAGCAGTTGATCGTCAGTGGGCAGCTCGAGCCGGAAACCCGCTTACCGGCTGAACGAGACCTGGCTGAACAGCTTGGAGTCAGCCGGACGGTGGTGCGCGAGGCCAGCCGGATTCTGGTGACCAAAGGCTTGTTGGAGATTCAGCCCGGCGTGGGTACCACGGTGCGCCAAATCACCAACGAACAGATCGTTGAACCACTCAACCTCTTGCTGCGGACCCGCACCGGCGGCAAGATCTCGTTTGACCATCTCCACCAGGTCCGGTCGATTCTTGAAATCGAGATTGCCGGGCTGGCCGCGGCGCACGCCACCGACGCGGATATCGCCCGGCTCAAGCAGATTATGGCGGCGATGGAAACGGCTCAGGCTGACCCGGACCAGTTGGCGATCCATGACGCCGATTTCCACAGCGCCCTGGCCCAGATGACCCACAACCCGCTGCTGGCGATTCTGGTCGACTCGATCCGCGACTTGTTGCAGGAATATATCGCCCTGGTTACCCGCTACCTCGATCCCCGCCAGGAAAATCTACCGCTGCACTACCGGCTGCTGGAGCGGATCGAGGCCAGAGACGTGGAGGGAGCGCGCCAGGCGATGGGCGAGAATCTTGACCAGATGCGCAAGAATACCGAAAGATACTCTAAACTGAGCCAAACGAGTGACAACCAGTAGGAGGGTGACGTGAGAGCCTTGGTTAAAGAGAAACCGGCGCCGGGTTTGTCGCTGCTGGATATTGATGTTCCCAAAGTTCAGTACGCCGACGACGTCCAATTCAAGGTGGAATATTGCGCCATCTGCGTGGGCGAGACCAAGGTGTACGATTGGAACGAGTGGGCCGCGGCCGACAAAACCCTGCAACTGCCGACGGTGTTGGGTCACGAACTTTCGGCCGTGGTGACCGAAGTGGGCGCCGGCGTAACCCAGTTCAAGCCGGGCGACCGGATTACGGTGGACCCGCTCATCTACTGCGGTCACTGTGCAATCTGTCGCCGGGGTTACACCAATATGTGCCTGGAACGGGAGATCTACGGCAAACGCCGCGGCGCTTTTGCCGAATATGCGGTTTTGCCGGAGCGGGTCATCTGCAAATTGCCCAAAAACCTGACCCTAGCAGAGGGCGCCCTACTGGAGAATCTGGGCATCGCCGTGCATGCGGTGGAAGCGGCGCCGCACGACCCCGGCGACACCGCCGTGGTCATCGGTTGCGGGCCGATTGGAATTATGGCCGCCCAAACCCTGGCCGCCTACGGCGTCAACGTGGCGCTGACCGATCTGAACGAGGCCCGGCTTGAGTTCGCCCGCCAGGTCAGCGGCGGGACGGTGATCAACGTGACGCAAGAGAATCCGGTCGAGCGGGTGCGGGCAATGACCAACGGCCTGGGTGCAGATTTTGTCATCGAGGCCGGGGCCACCCAGTCAGCGTTGGAGCAGGCGTTCGATCTGGTCAGAAATGTGGGCACGGTGGTGACCATCGGCACCTTTAACGGGCCGGTCTCGTTCAACCCCTTCTTCAGGATGACTCGCCGCGAGCTCAAGCTGGTCAGTACGATGGGCCGCACCTGGGAAACCTGGCGGCGGATGGTGCAACTGATTGAGTCGAACAAATTGAATTTGCAGCCGTTCATTTCTCACATCCTCCCGCTGGAGGAATATCAACACGGCTTTGAGCTGGTCAAAGCCGGCGAATGTATGAAGGTGTTGTTGAAACCGTAGGAGGAGCTACTCGATGTCAAAGCTGAGATTTGCGGTGCTGGGTACGGGTTTCTGGTCGCACTATCAAATCCCGGCCTGGTTTGAGGTGGGGGGAGTCGAGCTGGTGGCCGTTTATAACCGGACCATCGCCAAAGCCGAACAAGTAGCCAAAAAGTTCAGCGTCCCCAGGGTGTACGGCGATCCGGAGGAGTTGCTGCAAAACGAAAAGCTCGACTTTATTGACATCATCACCGAAGTCCCGGCCCACGCGCCGCTGGTCTATTTGGCGGCCAAATATAAAACCCCGGTCATCTGCCAGAAACCGATGGCCCCCGATTATGAGACCGCCCGGCGGATGGTCGAGGTCTGCCGGGAGGCCGGTATTCCCTTCTTTGTCCACGAGAATTATCGCTGGCAGGCGCCCATTCGCGAAGTCAAGCGGCTCATCGATGAGGGGCAGATTGGCCGGCCCTTCCGGGGACGCTTTCAATTTATGCACGCCCTGGAGCCATTTGTATGGGAGAATCAACCCCTGCTCAAATCCCTGGAAAAATTGATTATTGCTGACCAGGGCAGCCACCAACTCGATCTGGCCCGCTTCTTTTTTGGCGAGGCCAGCAGCATCTACTGCCAGCATCTGCGCATCCGCAACGACATTGTGGCCGAAGATGTCGCCTCGATCACGCTCAAGATGGAGCGGGCCATCGCCAACGTCGAGATGAGCTTTGTCAGCAAAACCGAATGGGGCCACTTTCCGGAGGTCTTCATCTTTATCGAAGGCACCGAGGGGACGGTGGAATTGGCGCCCGATTTCTGGATCCGGCTGACCACCGATCAGGGCACCCGCATTTATCGCTATCTGCCGCCCCGCTACCCCTGGGCCGACCCCAACTACGACGTCAACCACGCCAGCATGGTCCCGCTGCACCAGGATTTTCTGCGGGCTTTCCGAACCGGCCAGCCGCCCGAAAATACAGGCGAGGATAACCTGAAAACGATGCAGTTGGTTTACGCTGCTTACGAGTCGGCAAGCAAAAATCAAGTGATAGAGCTTAAGTGAGAGGTAAGTCGATGCGCTTGAAAGACAAAGTTGCCATTGTCACCGGCGGCGGGGCCGGGATTGGCCGGGCCATCGCCGTAGGTTACGCCAGGGATGGGGCTAAAGTGGTGGTGGCCGACATTAATCCCGCCGCCGGCGAGTCGACCGCAGCCGAAATTCGGGCGGCCGGCGGCGAGGCTATGTTTGCGCCAACGGATGTGTCCAAAACGGCCGATGTGCAAAAAATGGTCGATCTGACCGTTGGGCGATATGGCCGCATTGACATCCTGGTCAACAATGCCGCAGTGCAGCTCTTTGGGCAGGATGCCCGCGTCCACGAGTTGACCGAAGAAATCTGGGACCGCACCCACGCGATCAATCTGCGAGGCGCCTGGCTGTGCGCCAAGTACACCATCCCGGTGATGCTGCGGCAGGGAGGCGGGGCCATCATCAACGTTTCCTCGCCTACCGGCCTGACCGGCTGCGCGCCCGGCTTTATAGCCTATAGCTCCAGTAAAGGGGGCTTGTTTGCCCTAACCCGGGTGATGGCCATCGATTACGCCCGCGACAACATCCGCGTGAATGCCCTGGTGCCGGGCACCACGGTGACGCCGCTGACCGAGGCCGTCCTGTCCGATCCGGCCTTTCGGGCCAATCGGGAGGAGTTGATGCCGATCGGCCGGCTGGGTGAGCCGGAGGACGTGGTCGGCCTGGCTATTTTCTTGGCCTCAGACGAGGCTCGCTTCTGTGTAGGTGGTTTTTATATGGTGGATGGAGGGATGACCGCCGCCTGAACCTGCTTGCCCATCAACTGCTCAACCCCTCAAGATTTTCCTCGAACAACCGGCCGGTCAACCTGATGTTGTAACGCGGTCGTTTTGGCTGAAAGGAGGTGAGGCCAGCAAATTCATAATTCAGCGAAAGCGCCCGGGCCGTGCTGGCACACGACCCGGGGTGAATAAGAAGCTTGAGGCAAACTTCTTAGCCCAAAAGAATATCAAAAAATAGTATATTGGACAAAAACGTATACTACAAAGGAGGAAAATTCAATGAAACGTTTACTGTTGTTATTCACTGCCCTTACCTTGCTGGGTTTGGTGGCCGCTTGTCAGCCCGCCCAGCCCCAAGTGGTCGAGAAAGTAGTCACTGTTGAAGTTGAAAAGGAGGTGGAAAAGGTAGTTACGGTTGAGGTAGAAAAAGAGGTTGAAACGGTTGTTACGGTTGAAGTAATGCAAGAAGCCCAGCCAGCCGGTAGTTTCAATTCGGCCGACCGGGCGGTGGAAGAGGCCAAACAGTATGCCGGGACTACCCTGAATGTGGTCTGGGAATCGGGCTTGCAGCCCCAGGATCCGCTGACCTTTGCCCCCAAATGGGAAGAATTGACCGGCATCAAAGTCAATGTGGTTGAAATTGCCTACGTCGACCTGTACACCAAGCAACTGCAAGATCACCTGACCGGCGGCGGCGCTTATGATGTTATCACCTATGCCCCGGCCTGGTTGATCGACTTCCAGGCCGCCGGCGTGCTTGAACCGCTCAATCCTTACATCGACAAGTACATGAACAAAGCCGACCTGGAGGATTACCTGCCGGTGTATGGCTCCGAAGGGTATGGCCGGATGGGCGATACCTGGTACGGCCTGCCCGATGACGGCGATGTTTTCATCCTCTACTACCGCAAAGACCTGTTTGAAGACGAAGCAAACAAGACCGAATTTATGGAAAAGTACGGCTATGAGTTAGCCCCACCCAAAACTTACCAGGAATTTGATGACATCGGCCGTTTCTTTACCGACAAACTCGGTCCCGACGTGTATGGCGGCGCGTTCCAACACATGGAAGGCCAGGCTTTTGACTGGTTTATCGGCCCGTTCAGCGGCAATGGCGGCCAATTCTTTGACCCGGCCACGATGGCGCCGGGGATCAATAGCGAGGCCGGCGTGAAAACCCTCACCGATATGGTGAAAGTGACCGAGTGGATGCCGCCGGGAGTGAACAAGTGGGGCTTTACCGAAGTGCTGAGCGCGTGGATGGACGGAAAATTAGCCATGATTATCACCTGGCCGCCCATCGGTCGCTGGTCCGAGGGTATTGGTTCGGCCACCGAGCAGTTGAGCTGGGTGCCGCCGACCAAAGTAGCCGGCAAAGTGGGCTACGCCCCCGAACCAGGCGGCCGGTCCGTCCTGGCCGGCGGCTTTGCCCTGGGCGTTTCCGCCGACAGCGCTAATAAAGACGCGGCTTACCTGTTTATCCAATGGATGAACAGCCCGCAGACCAGTTTGCAGCGAGTGATGTTGCCCTTTGCCCTGCGCGACCCCTTCCGCAACTCCCACTTCGACTCGCCGCTGTATCAATCGATGTGGCCGGCTGCGCCAGAATATTTGTCCACCCTGGAAGCGGCGGCTATGGCCGGACAATTTGAGCTAGGCATTCCCGGCGCGCGCGAGTATACCGAAGCCTTAGACCAGGCCATTACGGCTGCCTACGCCGGTGAAGACCCGCAAGCCGCCCTTGACGCCGCCGCGGCCAAGTGGGATGAGATCACCGATCGCCTGGGCCGCGACGCCCAAAAAGCCGCTTACGAAACCTGGCTAAAGGGCGAGTGGAATCAGCCGGGCCCTAAAGCAGCTATGGCAGAATAAACAAATTATAACTATAACTATTCCGGTGACCGGCGCTTCGGCTTCTATAAGCACGCTCCTTATAGGAACTCAAGCCTCTTTGGCCTGACGCCCGACGTAAGTGCCGGTCACCTGGTAGCTGCCGGCTTTTCAAAATCTGGGGGATGCCAAGAGGTAAGTATGGAACTTACGACAACGCCTCAACTCAATTCGGTTCAACTGCGGCGGCGTTCCAAACGCTTGACGCCCTGGTTATTTGTGGCCCCTTGCTTAACCGTGATTCTGCTGGTGACCATATTTCCAACGATCTATTCCTTTATTCTCAGCCTGTACAAATGGGAGTTGACCCTTAAAGATAAACCCTTTATCGGCCTCCAAAATTACATCCAACTTCTCCAGGACGATCGTTTTCTACACTCGAGCCTGATTACAGCCCTCATTGTTGGACTTGGTGTTAGCCTTGAATTAGTCCTGGGGATGGCTCTGGCCCAATCGCTGATGGGCCAAATGAGAGGTAAACGACTGATTGTGGCCCTTATGTTGCTGCCAGTGATGGTCATGCCGGTGGTGGTTGGTTATACCTGGCGGCTGTTGTGGGATGCTCAATATGGCCCGATCAATCAAATGATTGGCTGGGTCATCGGCCGGCCGTTTCAATATACCTGGTTGGGCCAAACATCTACGGCTATCTTTGCGATCCTGGTGACAGAAGTCTGGCAGTGGACGCCGTTTATGTTTCTGGTCTTCTTTGCCGGCCTGTCCACCCTGGATCAAGAGCTATTTGACGCCGCCGATATCGACGGGGCCAGCGGTTGGAGTAAATTCTGGTACGTCACTATCCCCTTAGTGCGTCCAATTATCATCGTCGCTGTGCTGATTCGGAGTTTGGACGCCCTGAAAACATTTGACCTGATCTATACCCTCACCGGCGGCGCGCCCGGCACTTCAACCGAGACGGTTTCTTTCTACATCTATAAAACCGGTTTTCAATTCTTTCGGCTTGGCTATGGCGCGGCGGCCTCTTTCATTCTGTTGATTGTCCTGGGTGTCTTCCTGACTTACTTGCTTAGAATATTACGTACGGCTTGGGAATAAGCGATTGGCCGGAGCAGGAGGCAAAAACAATGGGATATCGTAGACGCAAAATGGTGGCGCAACTCCTGAGATATATCATCTGGCTGGTCGCGCTGACTTTCTTTATGTTTCCTATTTTCTGGATTGTGATGACCGCGTTCAAATCGGCTGAAGAGTTTATGCACAGTCCACCCATCTGGTTTCCGGCTCAACCCGACCTGAACTCTTTTGCCCACACCATCGAGGTGGGTGGGTTAGACGCTTTAAAGAACAGCCTGATTATTTCGAGCGCGGCGACATTTCTATCGCTGCTCATCGGTTCACTGGCGGCTTACGGCCTGGCTCGCTATAAAGTTGGCGGCGACCAATTGCCCTTTTTCATCTTATCGCAACGATTCCTGCCGCCGGTAGCGGTAATTTTTCCCTTTTTGTTGATGTTCAAAGCCTTGAAGTGGGTTGACACCTATCAGGCTCTGATCATTGTTCATCTTATCTTCAATTTACCCTATGCCGTGTGGATGATGCATGGCTTCTTCAAAGAGATTCCTTTTGAAATTGAAGAGGCGGCCCTGGTGGACGGCTGTTCACCGTGGGGCGCCTTTTGGCGCATTGCCATGCCCCTGGCCGCGCCTGGCCTGGTGGCGACCGGCGTCTTTTGTTTTATCTTCAGTTGGAGTGAGTTCTTTTTTGGCTTAACCCTGACCCAAACCAAAGTTGTCCCCCTGGCTGTCCAATTGCCAATGTTCTTTGGCAAACAAATGGTCATGTGGGGCGAGGTGGGGGCTTTATCGGTGATGGCCGTCTTGCCCCTATTCGTGATGAGCCTACTGGTGCAACGTTATCTGGTACGCGGTCTGACGATGGGCGCAGTGAAATAGTTACACTTTAAAGAAAGTGGAAAGGATTTAAACCTATGCGTGCAGCAATAATGAATGCTCCCTATGATATGAAAGTGGGCGATTGGGACACCCCCCGCCCCGGCCCCGGCGAAGTGCTGGTGTCGGTTGGGGCGGCCGGTATCTGCGCCGGCGATATGTACTTTTATTTAGGTAAGAATCCCTACGCGGTTTACCCGCAAATCTGCGGCCACGAGATTGCCGGCGTGGTAGCCGAGCTTGGCTCCGAAGTAACCGGCCTTGAACCGGGTACGCCGGTGGTGGTGGAGCCGTTCATCGGCTGCGGCCATTGTTATCCCTGCCGGGTGGGCAAATCTAACTGCTGTATGAATTTGCGAATCATTGGCGTTCACCGGCCCGGCGGCTATGCCGAATACCTGACCGCGCCGGCCTACCTGGTGCACAAAGTCCCGCCCGGTCTCTCGCTCACCTTTGCCTCCTTTGCCGAGCCGGTCGCCATTGGGGTGCAAGGCTGTCGCCGCGGCCAGGTCAGCGCCGGCGAGGATGTCCTCATTTTGGGCTGCGGCCCCATTGGCCTGGCCCTGATCGAGGTCGCCAAAGCCCGCGGAGCCAATGTCTGGGCCGCCGACATTGCCCCGGAGCGCCTGACAACCGCCGCCCGATTCGGCGCTGAAACCTTGCTAGTCGATGACAATTTTGTCCAAACCATCCTCGAGCAAACCAACGGTGAAGGTATGCCCGTGGTGATGGAAGCTACCGGTAGTCCCAAAGCCATGGAGCAAACCGTCGACCTGGTGGCTGCGGGCGGGCGCATCGTCATCCTGGGATTGGTCAAGCAGGGGGTCACCGTTAACTTCCCCGGCCTTGATTTTACCCGCAAGGAGATGACCATTGTCGGCTCGCGGGCCTCGGTCAACTGCTTCCCGGAAGCGTTGGCGCTGATGGCCAGTGGAGCCGTCACCTATCCCCAAGTCGCCACCGAGTTCAGCCTGTGGGATGCACCTCAAGTTTTTGCCGATCTGGCCAAGAATCCCGGCAGCGTTCATAAAGGAGTATTGATTCGAGAAATCTAATTTTATTTTCGAGGAGGCAATATGGAATTTCGACAATTGGGTCGAGATGGGGATCAGGTCTCGGTTTTGGGGTTGGGGGCCTGGCCCATCGGCGGGGGGATGGGCCATGTGGATGAGATGGACGCTATCAGCACCATCCACGCCGCCCTTGACCACGGCCTCACTTTAATTGATACGGCCCAGGGCTACCGCACCAGCGAAGCCACGCTGGGCAAGGCGCTCAAGCATGGTCATCGAGAGCGCTGCTTTTTAGCCACCAAGGTCAGCCAGGATTACTCCCGCCGGGGCATTCGAGCGGCTATGGAAAACAGCCTGCGCGCCTTGCAAGTGGATTACGTGGATTTATACCAGATTCATCATTGGGATGAGCGCTACCCGCTTGAAGAGATGATGGAGACGATGGCCCGGCTGCAAGAAGAGGGCAAGACCCGCTACCTCGGCGTCTCCAACTTCACCGCGGCGCAAATGGAGCAGGCGCTGCAAATTACCCGCTTTCATTCCAACCAACCGCCCTACAACATGATTGATCGCCAGATCGAGGCCGAGGATATTCCGTTCTGCGAACGAGCCGGCATCGGTATTCTGGCCCACAGCCCTTTGGCCAAAGGTCTGCTGGCGGGCAAATACACCGTCAATCACAAGTTTCAAGCCGGCGACGAACGAGCCACCTTTGCCCGCTTTCAGGGTGAGGCCTTTGCCGGTTACCTGGCTACAGTTGACCGGTTAAAGAAAGTGGCTCAGGCCAAAGGGCTAACGATGGTTCAGTTAACTCTGGCCTGGGCGCTGCGTTTGCCGGCCATCACCTGTGTTTTAATTGGCGCCCGGAATCCGGCTCAGATCGAAGAGCAGTTGGGAGCAGTTGGCGTAACCTTTAGCCAAGAAGAACTGGAGCTCATCGATGAAATTCTAGCAACTGCGCCTAAAATAACTCACATCTATTGATAAAATTCAACCATTTGACACTCTGGCCGAACTGTGTTAGGATGAATTTGAACATTTGGTCAATTTTGTTCATTTGTTCATATCGTCTTGCATAACCAATCCATACCTTTGAGTATCTAACTATGACCGACGATCATCTGACTCCTGACTCCTTGGCTGAAAATGCCGTTTATGCTCTGGTCGCCTCGCCTGTTTTTAGCCACGATCAGATTTGCTTTGCCGCGGGTTCCACCGGCCTTGGCCGCTCCACTGACGGCGGTCTGACCTGGGAAGATGCCTACGCCTCGCTCGATCTTCAAACCACTCTCCCCACCGCGGCTGTGGCGCTGTCGCCCAATTTTGAGCGAGACCGCACTGTTTTTGCCGGCGCGCCCGGCGGTATTTTGCACTCGGTTAATGGCGGCGACACGTGGACCATTGCCAACCTACCAACACCGCCGCCGTTTGTCTCGGCCCTGGTCGTCTCGCCCAACTTTGAACAAGACGGAATTGTGCTGGCCGGCACGATGGAGGATGGAGTCTTTCGTTCAGCCGACCGGGGCGCGACCTGGGCCGCCTGGAACTTTGGCCTGCTAGATTTGAACATTCTCTGTTTAGCCATTTCGCCTGATTTTGCCAACGACGAAACCTTGTTTGCCGGAACCGACAGCGGCATCTTCCGCAGCGCCAATGGCGGCCGGGCCTGGCGGGAAATCGATTTCTCGCCGGATCTGGCTCCAGTCCTCAGCCTGGCCGTCTCCCCTAATTTCAGCAACGACGGCATTTTGTTTGCCGGGACGGAAGCGCACGGTCTCTTCCGCTCAGATGACGGCGGGCAAAGCTGGACGGCGCTGGGGCAAGAGGTGCTCACCGGTCCGATCAACGCGATATTACTCTCACCCGAATTCTCCGCCAAAACCGACATGCTGGTATTGGCTGAAAATGGGCTGTTCACCTCCCCGGATGGGGGTCGTACCTGGACGGTGCGTCCGGTTGAACCCGGGCTTGAGACAGAAATTACTACCGTCATTGCCCCAACCGGATTCGGTGACGGAGCGATATTACTGGTGGGCCTGGTTGATGGGCGGGTACTGAGCGTTTGAGTTGAATCCCAACCGCAGGAGAGCGTGGCAATGAAGGCCATTCAAATTTTAGTCGCCGATGATGATCTGATCGTTCGTGAAACCACCAAACAGGTTTCGGAACGGCTGGGCTACGCCATCATCGGTGAAGCCGCCAATGGTCTTGACGCCGTCAAGTTGTCCTACGCCTTAAAACCTGATGTCATCCTGATGGACACCGATATGCCCTATCTGGACGGCCTTGAAGCCACCCGATATTGCCTTGCGCCGGTGGTCATTCTGACCAGTGGTGATCTGGCTGAAATGGCCGGTTGCATCTTTAGAAGTGGGGCCAGCGCCTGCCTGGCCAAACCGATTACGGCCATCGCCCTGGAGCGCGCCGTCGCCATCGCCGTGGCTCGTTGAAATGAAAAGTTACCAGTTGTCAGTTATCAGTTGTCAGTTATCAGTTATCAGTTGTCAGTTATCAGTAGTCAGTTCAACTTTCACTGACCACTGATAACTGAACACTGTTCACTATCTTTGAAGGAGAACTTCAATGGAAGCAATGCCAGCGTTACGCAAAACTGCTGCAGGAGCCGGGCACATTGAGTTGTGTGAAGTGCCGGTGCCGGACATCGGCCCCAACGAGGTTTTGATGAAGGTCTATGCCGCCGGTATCTGCGGCAGCGACTTGTTAATTGAAGAAGACAAACATTTTTACCGGGCGCCGGTAACCCAGGGGCATGAATTTTCCGGGATTGCCTACAAAGTCGGTAAAAATGTCAGGCGAGTCAAAGAAGGCGATAAATTTGTGGCCGACATCGAATGCGGGCCAGGCGAATGGCTGGGCGTGACCGTAGATGGAGCTTTCGCCCCCTACATGCGGGTGCCGGAACATGTCATCTATCGCGTCTCCGATCGCGTGCCGCTGCTGCACGCCGGTATGACCGAGTTGATTGTGGCGACCCATCACCTGATCCAGGAGCGGGCCCAGGTAAAGGTGGGCGACGACGTGGTGATTGTCGGCCCGGGGCCGATGGGCATCATGGCTGTGCAGTACGCCAAGATTTGCGGGGCCCGGCGGGTCATTCTGGTCGGCCTCAAGAGTGACGAGATGCGCTTGCAGATCGGCCGGCAGGTGGGGGCGGATCACCTCGTCTATTCAGAAGACGGGCCGCAAGCCGCGGTGATGGAAATCACCGGCGGCAAGGGGGCCGAGTTTGTGCTGGAATGTTCGGCCAGCGAGAAGGGTGTGCAGCACGCTATCGACTGCGCTCGTAAAGCTTACGAGGGCCCCGGCGGCAAGGGGGTGGTGGTCTTCATCAGCCTGTGGGGCCGGCCCATCACCGTCAACCTGGATCAGGTCAGCCTGGGCCAGCTTGATATTCGCGGCAGTTGGAGCTGGAACGGCCGCGAAACCTGGGAGCACGCCGTCGACCTGTTGGAACGGGGCCTGTTCAAATTCGACCCGGTCATCACTGCCCGTTATCCGCTTGCAGATTGGGTGGATGCCTTTGCCAGCCTGCGCTCCAAACAGAACTTGAAGGCGATGTTCCTGCCCAACGGCGCCGATTGGGCCAGTTGAGACCATGTGGGTGTAGCCAATTCAGTTGTAGGGGCGTTCGGCGAACGCCCCATTGAGCCAGCCAACTGGGGTGAATGCCACACCAGGCAGCCCTTACATTTCAATCATTGTCAGCAGGTAAATAGACTATGAAAAAATTCAAATACAGTTATTTTCAGCTCACCTTTGGGCAAGAAGAGGCTTACCTTCACCCAGAAAGGAGCTATGAACGCCTCAAACGGTGCGGCTATGACGCCATCGAAATCTGCCCGCCGAAAGGCCGCTATGGTTTGGGTGTGAAAATGGAAGCTTATCTCAAAGCTCACCAGCAACTCAAAGCCGATTATGGCCTGGAAGTATCGAACATCAACGAGTGCTGGGGGGAAATGTGGGATCCCTACTCCCCCAATTACAAAACCCTCACCGAACCAAAAACCGCGGATCTGGCCGTCGCTGAAACCAAATCCTCCATCGACTTTGGGGCGGAACTGGGGGCGCGCTCGGTGACGATTGCCGTAGCCATTCACAACCAAATCACTCAAGACAACGTGGCTGAGTGTACGGCCATTGCCGTGGCTGCGCTGCAACGAATGGCCGATTATGCCAAAACTAAAAACATCCTGCTGGTGTTTGAGGCCACCAATCATCTGGAGATGGGCAAATTCGTCAATACAGCGGCCAACCACAAACGGATGATCGAACTGACCGGGCGGGATAATATCGGCATTCAACTGGATTGGTTCCACGTTAATCTGGAAGAACTCAATCCCTACGAAGCGGTAATGGACGCACAACCCCTGTTGTGGCATCTCCACTTCCGCGACTCGAACTCGTTGACGCCGGGCTACGGCAAAACCGATTTCAAGGCCGTGATGCGCGCCTTGAAGAAAACCGGCTATGATGGCTACTGCACCATTGAAAGCGCCCCGATGATTCCCGACGCCGATACCGCGGCCAAAGATGGCATCGATTACCTCAAGCTGATGGAGCGGATCGCCGAATATCAACTCAACCCGGAGTTTCCCAATGGGTATGCCTTGCCCACTTCCGGGTAAGGTATACTCTCAATGGTCATAAACGAACATTTTGGTTTTGGAGATTGGTTATTAGAGATTAATAATCCATAATCCCTAATCTCCCAATCTCCAATCTCTAATCTCTAATCTCTAATCTCCTCCATAAAAAGGGAGAAAGCATATGGAATCCAACGAAATCCTGGCTCAAGCCAGAGCCATGATCCGCGCCGAAGGCGAGGTCATCATCGATATCGCCGACCAACTGGGCGACTCGTTTGTGGAAATGGTCCGGCTGGTCAGCGACTGTGACGGCTGTATTCTGGTTACCGGCGCCGGCACGTCGGGCACCATCGCCCGCCGGTTGGCGCATCTCCTCTCCACGTGTGGGCTGCACGCCTTTTACATCAACTCCGCCGAAGCGTTACATGGTCCCTCGGCCGCAGTTACCAGCGGCGACATCCTCATCGTCCTGTCCAAAGCCGGCAAAAGCGCCGAATTGAATCAGTTTGCCCGGGTGGCCCGGCAGCGAGGGGCCAAAGTGATTGCCTGGACCTGGGAACCGGAGTCGGAGTTGGCCGGTCTGAGCGATATTGTGGTCGTCATCCGGCCTGGCCCCAAAGGTGAGGGCGAAGGGGTGCTGCCCTTTGGCAGTTCGCTGGCCAATGGCGCGGTCGGCGACGCCCTGACCCTGCTGGTCAAACGTATGCGTGGCTTTGACCTGAAAACGTTAGTCCAAACCCATCCTTCGGGAGCTACGTCGGAACTGGTTCGCGATAAATAGGCCATTTAGGAATCTCCGTGGGCGACCTCAATAAGTCGTAGGGGCGGACGGCCGTCTGCCCCTACCTTTGATACCCAGGAAACAGTAAAGGGATGATTGATGAAAGCAGCGTTTTTGGTAGGTCCGCAAAAGATTGAAGTGAGAGAAGTGATTGACCCGGTCGTCCCGGCAGACGGCCTGATTCTGAAATCGGAAGCCTGCGGCGTCTGCGGCTCCGATCTGCGGCGGTGGCGAGAAGGGCCGCCGGCGGGTGTGGACAGCCTGGTACAGGGGCACGAACTGGCCGGAACGGTGCTGGAAGTAGGCCAAAATGTCACCCAATATGCTCCCGGCGACCGGCTGGCAATTGCGCCGGATATCCACTGCGGCCAGTGTTACTACTGCCGGCGGGGCTTGTATAACCTGTGCGACCACCTTCGGCTGCTGGGCATCACCCCCGCTTTTCCCGGCGGCTTTGCCGAAAAAGTGGTTTTAACCGGCGAGGTGCTGGCCAACGGCATTGTCAACCGGATGCCGGCGGGTATGTCGTTTGCCGCAGGGGCATTGGCCGAGACCCTCTCCTCGGTGCTGGCCGCGCACGATAAAGCCGGCACCAGCCTGGCCGATACGGTACTGATTATGGGCGCCGGTCCGATTGGCTGTTTACACATTGCCGTAGCCAAAGCTCGCGGGGCTGCGGTCATTGTTTCCGAACCCCACGAGCAGCGGCGGGAGGTGGCCCAACGTTTTGGCCCGGATGCCCTGATCGACCCGTTCAACCAGGACGTGGTGACCACGGTGCGGGCATTGACCCACGGCCTGGGGGCCGACATCGTCATTTGCGCCAATCCGGTGGCCGCCACCCAAACCCAGGCGGTCGAAGCGGTGCGCAAGGCCGGTCGCGTGATTTTGTTCGGCGGCCTGCCCAAAGC
>CAYZHI010000025.1:0-17363 GCA_964477335.1 uncultured Caldilineaceae bacterium
ATTCCGCCCCCAGCGATTTCAGGTAGGCATAGCTCTTCTTGACCGCGTAGTCGCCGGCGACCTCCAGGGTGGAGTATTCCACGTGAGGCGCGTCTTTCAATACTTCGTAAACGCCGGCAATGTCGATCACCCCGTCGCCCAGGGCAACCAGCCCCATGCCGCAGCCCCACATTTTACCCCGCTTGGCTTCCCACTCAGCCGGCAAATCTTTCCAATGGATGTGGTAGATGCGCTCTTTGAACGTTTTGGCTAATTGGACTGGGTCGCTGCCGCCCAACCAGGAGTTGCCGGTGTCCATATTGATGCCCAGGCTGGCCGGATCGCCCAGCTTATCAATCAACGCCTCCAGCCCTTCGACGGTGTCGGTCAGTGGGCCGTGCGGCTCCAGCAATAACTTGACCCCCATATCGGCGGCCAGGCGGACCGGCTCATACAACTTTTCGGCGACCACCAGCACCTTCTCTCCAAACGATAACTCTTCGGCCCAGTCGGTTTGGGGGTGACCCTCGGTGGTGATGACGTGCGCCACGCCCATACCGTGGGCCAGCATGATGGCCTTGCAGATTTCATGAGTGCCAAAGCGGGAGGGCGACACCGGGTCCAGCAAGGTGGCGTGGGCGCAAACTGTGGTCGCCGTTAAGCCATGCTGGTCAAACATCCGCTTCAGGTCCATCGGGTTGCCGTCTAGCGAGGCCGTGGCCGCAAAGCCGTAATCCCGGCCCAGGGAACTGCCGGGATGGCTGTCGGTCACATCGGCATATTTGAAACCCATGTCCTGGATCCGCTGTAACTGGTGGTCCAGCGTGCTGAAAGGATCAATTAAGGCAAAGCAGCCAACTTTCATTTTTTCATCTCCTTTGATTTGTATAGCATCAGCGTTGTCACCAATAATTTGACTATATCCCAAAACTATTCTAAAGTCTTTCAAAATCATCGACTGGTAAATTTTGAACATATAAATGTCAAGAAAAGTTTTTTTCCAATCATTTGGGGTGGGGATTAGGCGACACTTGCACCGGAGCGCAAGTGCAGGTGTTAGGGGATTTTTCCCTTGTCTTTCATCCCCTAATCCCCCAATCCTCGCAAAAACTTTTCTGGGGAATTATAGCGCTCCAGGAGGTCAACATGGCCCAGCTGCCGGCGATTTTTCAGGATAAGGACGCCGTCTATTACGCCGATACGTGCGAGCCGCTCAAAGCCGCGGCCGAACGACAGGAGGTGTACGTGCGGGCCTGGTCGCACCCGTGCTATCCCGGCGAGCAACTTCCGCTTCAATTTTTAGCGGAAATGCGCTCGATTGGCCTCTGGGATGCCGCCCGCAACCAATCCTGGGGCTTGCAGAGGCATTGCAATGAGGGCATTGAATTTACCTATCTGGCCCGCGGGCAGGTGAGCTTTGAGGTTGACGGCCAGAGCTGGCAACTCAAAAAAGGGGATTTTACCATTACCCGCCCCTGGCAATTTCACCGGGTCGGCAACCCGACCGTGGCTGCCAGCCGGTTGTACTGGCTGATCCTCGACGTCAACGTGCGCCGGCCCAACCAACCCTGGCAATGGCCGGACTGGGTCATCTGTTCGCCGGATGACTTGAAACAATTGACCAACTTGCTCCGTCACAATGAGCAGCCGGTCTGGCCGGCCGATGCCGAGGTGGCCCGCTGTTTCACCAAATTGGCCGAGTTGATCGAAACGCACCGGCCGCAGCCGAGCGAGACCAAATTGAAGCTGTACATCAATGAGCTGCTGATTGCGGTGATGGAGAGGCTACAGCGCGAGCAGATTCCGCTGGACGAGCACCTGTCGACCTCGCAGCGGGCCGTTGAGATGTTTCTGGCGGCCTTGCGGGATCACGTGGGCCACAATTGGGATTTGAACGCTATGGCCGGTCAATGCGGTCTGTCACGCAGCCAATTTGCCGCTTATTGCAAGCAAATTACCAATATGACCCCCATCGAGTATTTGACCCATTGCCGCCTGGAAAGCGCGGCCAGGCTGCTGCGGCAGCAGCCCGACTTGAGCATCACCGACGTGGCTTTTCGCTGCGGCTTCAATTCCAGCCAATACTTTGCCACCGTGTTCCAATCCCGCCAGGGCTGTTCGCCCTCAGATTTCCGCGCCCAAAGCTTGGCCTGATTTCAGCCGGATGGTATGATCGAACTACGTTCTAGCCAGATCGGTGGTATAATTGTTATTCTCAAAAACGAGATTATCTCTTACCGATTAAGCGAGGTGCAAGCTGATGGCAGTGAAAAACGTTTTGGGTGGTGAGCTAAAAGAGTGTTCCCGCTCGCCGTTGACCGGCTTTTACCGCGATGGCTGCTGCCACACCGGCGGCGACTACGCCGGTGTGCATGTGGTCTGTGCCCAGGTAACCGAGGAATTTTTGCATTTCTCCCAGCTGGTGGGCAATGATTTGATCACCCCTATGCCGGCGTTCGGCTTCCCCGGCTTGAAACCGGGCGACAAATGGTGTTTGTGCGTCGCCCGCTGGCTCGAGGCGTTGACGGCCGGCGTCGCCCCCCCGGTCGATCTGGAAGCGACCCATATCTCGACGCTGGAGTTCGTCTCGCTGGAGGAGCTGAGCAAGTACGCCTTGCCCCTCAGGACTGAATAGCCAATTGAATGGAGTGGGATTATTATGTAGGGGCGCAAGGCCTTGCGCCCCTACCAGGCGCTTATATTTGCTCTGGTTCCCAAACTCAGTTTGGGAACCAGAGTTAACCTAATCAACCTTCTGCGGCTCAACAGCCGGCGTACTCTCAATGCCATCCTCGGCGTGGAACGGCACCCATTTGCCGGCATCCACATTCAAGCGGTGCTCCTGAGCGCCGCGAGCGTGGATTTGGTCGAACCCTTCGGGCTTGATGAACATCTCCTCCCCTTCCAACAGCTTGAGCACACCCTCCTGGCCTGGCTCAGGCCGCTTCTCGACTTTCGCTTCCCACCGTTTGATGATAGTCGGGTCGTAATCCAGCGGTTCGGCGTAGGTGGTGATAAATCCTTCAAAGTTACGCAACACGATCTTGCCCGGCGCTTGCGACAGGACGTAATTGGGCGAGACCGGGATCTTGCCGCCGCCGCCCGGCGCATCGACGATGAACTGCGGCACGGCAAAGCCGGAGGTGTGGCCGCGCAGCCCCTCAATGATTTCGATGCCTTTGTTGACGGTGGTGCGGAAGTGGCCGGCGCCCTCCACCAGGTCGCACTGGTAGAGGTAGTAGGGGCGCACCCGCATCTGGATCAACTGCTGCACCAACTCCCGCTGGATGTGGACCGAATCGTTGACGCCGGCCAGCAGCACGGCCTGGTTGCCCAACGGCACCCCCGCCCGGCTAAGCTTGTCGCAGGCCCGATATAGCTCCGGGGTAATCTCTTTGGGATGGTTGACGTGGATGTTGAGCCACAGCGGGTGGTATTTGGCCAGGGTTTCGCACAGCTCGTCGGTGACGCGTTGGGGTAGAAACACCGGCACCCGGCTGCCGATGCGCAGCACCTCCAGGTGTTCGATTTTGTAAAGCTCGCCCAGAAGATAATCCAGCAGCCGCGGGGCCAGGGTCAGCGGGTCGCCGCCGGAGAGCAGCACATCGCGTACCTGGGGCGTCCGGCGCAGGTAATCGAGCTGCATTTCAAATTCGGCTTTGCTGAAGGTGGCTGCGGCGTCGCCGACAATGCGGCTGCGCGTGCAGTAACGGCAGTAGCTGGCGCACTGGGTCGTGACCAGCATCAGCACCCGGTCGGGGTAGCGATGGACCAGTCCCGGCACCGGGCTGTGGCGGTCTTCGGCCAGGCTATCTTCCATCATGCTGTCAAAAGCCTTTAGCTCACGGCCTTTGGGGATGATCTGCTGCCGCACCGGGCAGAGCGGGTCGTTGGGATCGATCAGGCTGGCAAAGTAAGGGGTGATATCCAGACGGAATTTGTCAGGCGCGGAGACGCCCTCGATTTCCTCCTCGGTCAGGTTGACAAAGGTTTCCAGCACTTCCAACTCATTGACCCGGTGACTCAACTGCCAGCGCCAGTCGTTCCATTTTTCGTCGGGCACGTCGGCCCAGATGGGGGGGCGAGGGGTCGCGCCCTCGATCCAGCTTCGCGTCAATTTGGCCATAGCTTCTCTCCTTAATCGGTTTGAGGTCTTTAAAAAATAGCTTGCCTGAAAAAATACATCTATCCGGTCTAAAAAGCAAAACGAATTGAGAGTTGTAACTGCT
Source organism: uncultured Caldilineaceae bacterium (assembly GCA_964477335.1). Lineage (GTDB taxonomy): Bacteria > Chloroflexota > Anaerolineae > 4572-78 > J111 > CAYNLK01. The sequence continues at coordinate 4,209 of CAYZHI010000025.1, forward strand.
CATTGCGCCATTCTTCACGTTAGGTTGAACCAATTTGCGACAAATCTGATATTAGATATAATATCTAATAATATCCATATCCATTTCATCTCAGTTGAAAACATGAAATGTGAAACGTAAAACGTAAGGCTTGCTCAGGCAAATCATCACGCTTCACGCTTCACGCTTCACGCTTCACGCTTCACGCTTCACGCTTCACGCCAACCTGATTCAAAGCGCGCCCAAATTATTCTCATTTCATGGCCCTAAGTTCGACCGACACTAATCAAACCGATACCTTCGATCCCGTCGGCGACTATCACCCGCTGGGAGATATAGTTTTTCAAAAGCTTCGCGACGCCATCATCGATGGCCGGTTCAAGCCGGGGCAGTGGTTGCGCCAGGAAGCCCTGGCCCAGGAGTTGGGCGTCAGCCAGATGCCGGTGCGAGATGCCCTCAAGCGGCTGGTGGCCGAAGGGCTGGCCGTTCGCCTGCCTTATAAAGGCGTCAAGGTCATCGAGTTCTCTCCGCAGGATATTGTTGATATGTGTACCGTGCGGCTGGTGCTGGAAAGTTTGGCCGTCCGTTTTGCCACCTCCTTGATTTCAAGCAAGGAATTGACCCGGTTGAAGGAAAATCTGCGCCAGGCCGCGCTCTGCACGGATCAAGCCCACATGGCCAGGCGCCGCGAGTTAAATACCGATTTTCACCTGGCCATCTGCCGGGCCAGCGGCCATCGCTATCTGGTTCACCAGGTCGAAACCTTGTGGCGCTGGTTCCCCAGCGTGATGTTATACGAGGGTATGCGCCGCCAGGAGGAGTTATCCCCCCTCCGCCTGGAGCTGGAGAGTCGCGAGCACGCCGCCATTCTGGCCGCCCTGGAAGCGCGTGAAGCCGATCAGGCCGTGGCCGCAACCCGGCAGCACATCCTCAACATTTCCGAGGAGCTTACCGCTGTGCTTGGCCTGCCTCAGGAGGCGTTGGCCGCGCTGCGGCAGTTGTCGGCCTGAGCCGGCCGGTTAGCTGGCCTGAATTTGTCCAACCATTTTTGGCGGAGATGAGGGGACAGTTGCACCGGAGCGCAAGTGCAGGTGTTTAGGGGATTTTTTTTGTTTGTCCACATCCTTTAATCCCCCAATCCCCGCTGTAACTTTTCTATAGGACTACAAATTCCAATTGGAGGAAAACAACACATGAAACAACTTTTGCAACTGCTCGGTTGTCTGGGGCAGGATCGCACCCCCCTGGAGAAAATTCACACCGCTTCACTTGATTTGCTGGCAAAGAGCGGCGTTCGCTTCTATTCTGACCGGGCCAGGGAAATCTGGCACGGGGCCGGGGCCACTGTGGATGGCAACGTGGTCAAAATCCCCGGCCAGCTGATCGAGGCGACTCTGCCCAAGGCGCCCTCCACTTTTACCTTATATGCCCGCGACAGCCAACACGATCTCCAGATCGACGGCCGGCAGACCTATTATTCGCAGGACGGCTGCGCCGCCCACGTGCTGGATTTTGAAACCGGCCGCCGCCGCCAGTCGACCAAAGCCGATATCGAGCGGATGGCCCTGATCTCCGACTTTCTCGAGGCTATTGACGTGGTCACGCCCACGGTCAGCGCCCAGGACGTGGGCGCAGCCGGCATGGCCGTGCAAGAGTTGGCCGCCTGTTTCATCAACTCCGGCAAACACGTCATCACCGAGTCCGTGATCAACGCCCGGGATGCCCGCGCCCAAATCGAGTTGGCCGCGGTTATTACCGGCGGCAAAGAGGCGCTGCGGCAGCGGCCCATCTTCAGCAACTTTGTCTGCACCATCTCCCCGCTAACGCAAGATGAAGGCGGGATCGAGGCGGCCCTGGAATTTGCCGCTGCCGGCGTTCCGGTTGGCATGTATCCGATGGCGACAACGGGCGTGACCTCGCCCATTACCCTGGCCGGTACTCTGGCCGTGGTCAATGCTGAGGTGATCAGCGCCCTGGCTCTGTTGCAACTGGCCAGTCCGGGGGCCAAAGTGTTCTACTCCGGCGGCCCGGCGACCATCGATCTGCGCACGGGCGCTTACACGGCTACGTCGCCGGAGGCGCTCTGGCTGCGCATGATGGTCGCCCGAATGGCCAATTTCTACCGGATTCCCTCTATCGTGGGGGCCGGGGCGACCAGCGCCAAAATACCCGGCGCTCAGGCCGCCTGGGAAAACAGCTTTTCTTTCCTGCTGCCGGCGCTGGCCGGGGCCAACCTGCTGTTTGGGATGGGCTTGCTGGATGGCTCGAATCTGCTGACCTATGAGGAGATCATTCTGGACGCCGAAATCGGGGCGATGCTCAAGCGGCTGCTGAGCGAGGTAACTTTTAACGACGAGGATTTTGCCCTCGACCTCATCCACCAGTTAGGACCGGGCGGGGTCTACCTGGATGAAGCCCACACCGTCGCCCATATGCGTGAAGCTCTGTCGCTGCCGTTCGTCAGTGACCGGGATAGTTATGATGAGTGGTATGAGCAGGGGCAGCGCAGTCGCGTCGAGGTCGCTCGCGACAAAGTCAGGGCCATCCTGTTGAGCCACCAGCCGCCGCCCCTGCCGGAGGCGGTGCAGCAGGCTATGGAAGAAGTGATAGCGGCCTACTCGGGCTGAGGTTGGGCTGATGAGGATTGAGGTCGATTGCGAGCGCATCCGGCGCAATACTGCCGCCATTGTCAGCATGTGCGCCCCCGCTCAAATCGAAATCGCCGGGGTGACCAAAGCCTGCTGCGGCCACCCGGAGGTCGCCCGGGCGATGTTGGCCGGAGGAGCCAGTCTGCTGGCCGACTCGCGACTGCCCAACATCCGCCGGCTGCGCCGGGCCGGGATCGAGGCAGATATCATGCTGCTTCGTTTGCCGGCGGTGAGCCAGGCCGCCGAAGTGGTCGAGCTGGCCCAAGTCAGCCTCAATTCCCAGGTTGAAACGGTCTGGGCTTTGTCACAAGCGGCCACCAGCCGCGGCCTGACCCACCGGGTTATCCTGATGATCGAAACGGGCGACCGCCGCGAGGGGGTGATGCCGGAACAGGCTCTCGACGTGGCCCGGGCCATCGTCAAGCTGCCCCATATCGAACTGGCGGGCGTGGGGGCCAATGTCACCTGTATCGCCGGGGTTCTGCCCACGGTCGACAACACCCAACTCCTGATCGAGGTCGGCGAGTGGATCGAGCAGAACCTAGGGATCGAACTCCAGACCTTTTCGGCCGGCAACTCGGCCAGCCTGGCCCTGGTGCTGCGCCGGGAGATGCCGCCCCGGGCCAACCAATTGCGCATCGGCGGGGGGATTCTGATCGGCGAAATCGATAGCACCGGCGACTGGCCGGCGGCTCTGCCTCACCAGGATGCTTTTACTGTTTTTGCCGAGGTAATCGAAGTCGAGACCAAGCCGTCAGCGCCGGCCGGGCCGGTGGCCCCCAACGCCTTTGGCGAAATCCCCCGCTGGCCCGACCTGGGGCTGCGCCGCCGGGCCATTGTGGCCCTGGGCCGGCAGGATGTGCAGGTCGAGAGTCTGCAACCAAAACGGCCGGGAATCAGCTTCATCGGGGCCAGCTCCGATCATCTGGTGCTGGATGTGACCGAGGCCGAGCCGCCCGTCCGGTTGGGTGAGGAGTTGGCGTTTCGGCCGCTCTACGGGGCAGTGGCTACGGCTATGGCCAGCTCTATGACCACGCAGGTGGTCAAACCGCTCCCGGAGCGGGCAGGCTTGTTGGCCGGATGAGTGAACGGTAAAGCTCCGTCAGTTCGGCCGCGGTTTTAGCCCAGGAGAATTTGCCGGCCTGGGCTATGGAGCGTTGCTTCAAGTCGGCGGACAGGTCAGGCTCGGCCAGCACCCGGCGCAGAGCTGTGGCCAGGCCGGCCGTATCGGTCGGATCCACGAGCAACCCGGCCGAGCCAACCACTTCAGGCAGGCTGGAACTGTTGCTACAGACGACCGGCGTGCCGCAGGCCATCGCCTCGATTGGGCCCAGGCCAAATCCTTCGTATAGCGATGGATATACAAAAAGCCGGGCCAGTTGGTAAAAGGCCGGCAGGTCGGCTTCTTTCACATAGCCGGGCAAGATGACACATTCCGCAAGCCCCGATTGCTGCAACTGCTGGAAGAATGAGTTGTAAAGCCAGCCTTTTTTGCCCACCAACACCAGTTTCAACTCCGGCCAAGTGGGCAAAAGAGATTGGTAGGCATCGAGCAGGCGGCCAAGATTCTTGCGCGGTTCAATCGTCCCCACGTGCAAAATGAATTGAGCCGGCAGGTGATATTGCTGGCGAACCTGTTCGAGTTCGGTTGGCTCCGTAATGGGTTTAAAGTCGGGCGCCGGGGCTTCGTAGACGACTTTGATTTTTGACTCCGGCAGGCCATAGAATTTGAGCGCATCCTGGCGCGAACATTCCGAGGGCGTCACAATGATATCGGCGGCCTGTAAAAAGCGGGGCATGGCCAGGGTCAGATACCAGCGGTTGTAGGGCAGGTGGTAGGCGGGGAAGTGCAGAAAGATCAAATCGTGCAGGGTGAAGACGGTGCTGGCCTGGCCAAAGTGAGCCAGCAGATGATTGGTGGCGTGGAAAATCTGATCGGCCCCAAAGGTTTTGTCCAGCGGCCAGTGCAGCAGTTGGGACATCAACACGGCCATACGCCAGGGTTTGTTGCCGATATTAACTGTTCGCCGGGGTAGATGGCTGAGGTAATCCGGCAGTTGGTTCTGATCCTGCCCGTTGTAAAACAGGCTCAATTCGACTGCGCCGGATTGGTCCAGGGCGCGGGCTACTTCGCCGGCATAGCGCCCCAGGCCGGCGTGCTGTTGGGCGGTGGGGGAAACATCGATACAAACGTGCATGGTCTGGTTGCAGGTAGCAGGAACAGGTTGCAGGTAACAAGTAGCAGGTTATTGCTCGCCATGCTGTATCTTGCGACCTGCTACGCTGCGACATGCAACCTGCTACTTGTCACTTGTCTTTACCTCATCAGGAGTGTTTGGTATAAGTTCAATAATTTTGTAGCCATATCCGTCCAACTGAATTTGGCAGCTTGAATCCGTCCGGCTCTACCCAGTTCCTGCCGCAATGCTTCATCAGCCAAAACCCTTGACATCGCCATAGCAATGGCTGTGACGTCAAGGGGGTCTACCAGCAGGCCGGCCTGGCCCACCACTTCCGGCAGCGCCGAACGGTTGGACGCCACCACTGGCGCGCCGCACGCCAGCGCCTCCAGGGCCGGCAGGCCAAAACCTTCATACAGCGAAGGGTAAACAAACAGGCTGGCCGCGCTGTAAAGGGCCGGTAGATCGGCCTCGGCCACAAAATTAGGGAAGAAAACACGCTGCTCTAACCCCAATTTCTGAACTTCGGCCAGTATCGAGTCAAAAGTCCAACCCCGGTTGCCGGCAATGACGAGGGTGTAGTCTGGTTCGATTTGGGCAAAGGCTTGAATCAGCCGCTGGTAATTTTTGCGCGGTTGAACGGTGCCCACACTCAAAATAAAAGGCTGCCGGCCTAAACCATACTTCTGGCGAACTGCGGCCAGGCAATCAGACTGTTCAACCGGCCTGAACTCCGGGCCGACGCCGTGGTAGAGCACACTGATCTTTTCCGGCGGGGTCTGGTAAAGTTCGATCAAATCCTGTCGCGTCGCCTCCGATACTGCAATCACGTGGCTGGCTCGCTCAACCGACCAGGGCACCCACTTATTGAGATGGCGGGTCATACCCGGCATCACCGAGTCCGGCTCGCGCACAAAGGAGAGATCGTGAACGGTGAGCACCGTCGGCGTGCCTGACCTGACGGGCGGCAGGACAAAATCCGGCTGGTGAAACAGGTCAACCCGGCCGGTCCAGGTTTCAATCAGCAGCGGCACACGGAGGCGGTACCAGAGTCGCTCCAGCCAACGTTTGGACAGGCGGGTGGCATGCCAGGTGAAAGCAGCACCGGGCAATCGTGGTTCAAGCCCGGCCCCGGCGGCCACAAACAGACGGTATTGCCGCTTATCCGAGCCGGCTGAGCAGGCGGCCAGCGCCCTGACCAATTCGCGAATGTAGCGTCCAATGCCGGCAGATTGGTGAACCGCAGCCGTGTAATCAATGCCTATGATGGTCATGCCCAGAAACCGGAAAATTCATGGTTGACCATTGATAATTGATAATTCGATTATTGTCAATTCGGCCGGTTCGACATTGTGGATCGACCGGAATATGTTATAATATAATTATCTGGGCTTGGTGGGGAGTAGAGTGCTGCTTTTTAGTAATTCATGAGTACAAATGGATTGAATTTATATTTTCTTAGCGAGTTTACGCTCCAAAATGGGGTGTTAATTAACCGACCTCGGGACCGCAAAAGCTCAAAACAGGCCAATGTGGTCAAATCTTAACTGCGAGGAGGGCTGGCCGAATGACAACCAGGCTGAAAATTGATTGGGATCAGGGAATTCTGGAAGTGGAGGGTAGTGAGACCTTTGTCAAGGCCATCTACCACGATTTCAAGGCTCAGTTTTTAGGCGAGGAGGCGGTTGAGACTGCGGCAAAACCACCAAAACGCCGGCGCAGCCGGCGGGCTAAAACTGCTCCCACTCTGGCGCCGCAAGCTGAAAAGGTGGCCGAGCCGGTAGCCCCGGCTGAAGCAGTTCCTGTTCCACCTGCCGCTGAACCGGTTGCCGAGACAAAAGCGCCAGTTCTGGCCCAAAATTATGACTTTTTGAAAGATCTCGACCTGGCGGCTACCCCTGACCATCCTTCGCTGGTGGAATTTATGGACGCTAAATTTCCGATTACTAACGAAGAGCGGAATCTGGTCTTTGCCTATTATCTGCAATACGTCATCAAAGAGAAACCGATTACCCCTGATTATATCTACACCTGTTATCGCAAAGCCAAAATTCGGGCGCCGCTCGATCTGGCCCACAGCCTGCACACCACCGCCGATCACCAGAAGTGGCTCAAGATTGCCAGGAATGGTCACATCACCGTTACTGCTGATGGGCAGCGCTATTTGGAGCAGCAGTTGCCCAAAAAGTTGAAAGGCAAAATTGAAAGTTCAAGTGCTTGAGTTTCTGCCCAAAGGCAGCAGGCCTCTGGAATATAACATCAGGAAGCCATGATTGAAGAAAAATAACCGCAGAAAACAGTCGCCTCAGCCGAAAATAGCAGCAAAAGCTCGTTTTTTTGATCTCCTGTCCAGGGGTACCCAGGCCCTCCAGAACGGTGACATCGCCCGAGCTACACCTTTGTTGGAGCGCGCCCACCAACTCGATCCGGACAATCCTGATGCGGCGTTGAACCTGGGCGGCGCTTACATCCTGGCCAAAAAATTTGCCCAGGCGGTTGCCATTTTGGAACCGTTGCGTGCGCGTGACCCGGACAACCCGATGGTCTGGACCAACTTGGGGGCCGCTTACCTGGGGAATCCGGTTTTGGCTAGCGCCGAAAAGCAGCAGCGGGCCATCGCCGCTTTTGAGCGCGCCCTGACCATCAATCCCGTTACGCCCAACGTCGCCTACAATTTAGGGCTGATTTATCTAGATCGCCGGGAGCTTGAGCAAGCCCTGTATTGGTTCCAGCAGGCTGCTCAGACCAATCCAAATGATCGAGACGCTTTGAATTATATCAGGCAACTGAGTTTAGCGGAGAAAGGGGAGGGGGGGTGAACTTCTTGGTAAGCTGGCCTTACACTCGCCTTTTGTCGCTACGATCTGGCGGCAGAAGTGGTAGAGGCGCTGCAACCAGGGTCAGTGCCACATCTTGGGCAGGGAGGGGCGACCCGCCGGTCGCCCCTACGGAATTACCAAAAATTTGGGACGCACCCCTGCAACCATAACTATTTGACGCAACCCTAAATTTGGGCTACTATTGGCTCTGTGGTGCTGCAAACAAGCCACTTCATTCTCCGGCGAGGCAAATCATGACCCCAAATTTAGAAAAATTTGCATCAGACCTCCGCAACGATCAGGTCAGCCGGGCTAGCCTGTTCTGGCTGCGAGTTTTTGTGCAGCAGGCCCAGCAGGGAATGCTCCGTTCAGATGTGTGGGTAGAGGCCGGTCTACGGGCCGGCGCCACGGTCGCTGGACTCGACGCCGCCGATCTGGCCCCCCGCCTGGCCCTCTTGACCGATTATGACCTGTTTGAGGCGACTCGGCTCAAGGATCAGCAACACTATGCCGGCGCTGACTTAGCCAGCCTCGACTGGACCCGTAAGTATAACCTGACCCTGCGGCTGGACGGGGCTGCCGTTGACTCGCTGGGGGAGTGGGTGGCACAGCTCTGGCAGGAGTTGGGAGCGGTATCGCCCCAGGCTGAAGCCCTGGAAAAGTTGTTGGCCGAGCGGCCGCCGCGGTGGGGCGTCGGCCTGCCGGAGCGCTCGATTCTACTTGAGGTGCTGCACGAAGCCCAGGCGATTTACGGCGGCTGGTTACCCCGATCGGCGCTCACCCGCATCGCCCAGGCCCTCAATCTGCCCCTGTCGGACGTTTACGGTGTGACCGAATTCTACACTATGTTCTACACCGAACCGGTTGGTCGCAAAATTATCCGCATTTGTGAGGATGCCCCTTGCGCCCTGCGGGGCGCGGCCAGGGTTGAAGCCGCCCTGTGCCGTTACTTGCAGATCAATCCGGGTGAAACTACGCCTGACGGCGAGTATACCATCGAACCGGTCCGCTGCCTGGGGCTGTGCGACCACGCCCCGGCGGCCTTGGTCAACGATACTCGCCACTTTGAACTAACTCCGGAAAAAATCAGCTTTTTGCTGTTGAACCAACCGCAGCACGGCCAGCAGGAACACCGGATTGGCGGCCTGGTTAAGATCGCCCTGGCTGATGTGGGGGTGATCGACCCGGCCAGCCTGACCGGCTATCAGTCTCAGGGTGGCCTGGCCGCCTGGCGCCGGGTGTTGCAGGAGATGAGTCCGCAGGAAGTCATCGAGGCGATTAAGGCCAGCAAGCTGGTGGGCCGCGGCGGCGCGGCTTTTCCGACCGGCCTGAAATGGCAATATACGGCCGACAATCCGCCCGGCCCGCGCCACGTTATTTGCAACGCCGATGAGAGCGAGGTTGGCGCATTTAAAGACCGGGTGCTGATGGACGCCGACCCCTTCCGGGTGCTGGAAGGGCTGATGATTGCCTCGTATGCGGTTGGCGCTGAGTTGAGCTTTGTCTATATCCGGGGCGAGCATCGCTCCGGCTACGAGCGTTTCTGCCACGCTGTTGCTGAACTGGAAAAGGCCGGCTGGCTAGGGGACAACATTCAAGGCAGCGGTTTCAACTGCCGGATCGCGGTGCGGCGCGGCGCCGGGGCCTACGTGTGCGGCGAGGAAACGGCGCTGATCGAGTCGATCGAGGGGAAGCGGGGCTTCCCCCGGCTGCGTCCACCCTTCCCGGCCAATCACGGTTTGTGGGGTCGCCCGACGGTGATCAATAACGTGGAAACTTTTGCCAAAGTCCCCTCGATCATCATTCACGGTGGGCAGTGGTACAGCGCCCTCGGCACGAACGAGTCGGCCGGGACCAAGCTATTTGCGGTCAGCGGCTCGGTGGTCCGGCCAGGCGTCTACGAGGTGCCTTTTGGGGTTACCCTGCATCACCTGATTTATGATTTGGCCGGTGGCTTGCAGCCAGGCCGGAAACTCCAGGGAGTCTTGACCGGTGGGGCAGCCGGCACTTTCTTGAAGCCCGAACATCTCAACATTCCCCTGACTTTTGAAAATTTCAAGCAGGTCGGCGGCACCATTGGGGCCGGCACGATGATGGTTTTTGACGACATGGTCGATCTGCCGGATGTGCTGACCCGGATCGCTGAGTTTTTTGCCCACGAAAGCTGCGGCAAATGCTACCCTTGCCAGATAGGCACGCAGCGCCAGGCCGAAATTTTGCGCCGGTTGCAGCACAGTCAGGGCCAACCTGGCGATGTCGGGACCCTGCTCGAGTTGGCCCGGGTAATGACCGATACCAGCATTTGTGGTCTGGGCCAGTCGGCTGGCTGGGCCTTAACGGATGCAGTCAAACGCTGGCCGGAACTGTGGCAGGTTACAGGTGACAGGTAGCGAGTGGCAGGGTCGCAAGTCGCCGTTAGAAGGTGACAGTAGGTTACAACTCCCTACTCCCTACTCCCTACTCCCTATTCCCTATTCCCTACTCCCTACTCCCTATTTCTTACTCCCTGATCCCAGGTCGATAAGGTAATGGTTCAACTGCTTGGCACATTTTTTATTATCAGTCTATCCGGGGCGCTATCACCGGGGCCGTTGACTACGATGGCTATTGCCGAAGGTTCCCGCCGCGGTAAATGGTCTGGCTGGTGGTTGTCGGTGGGGCACGGCCTGGCTGAGGGAACCTATGTGGCGTCCATCGCGCTGCTGCTGTGGCTGGGGCGGGAGGCGTTTCTGGAGCAGCCGGTTGTGGCCGGAATGATCGCCCTGGTTGGCGGCGTTTTTTTGGCCTGGATGGGTTGGGGCATGGCTAGGGCGGCCTGGCGCCACCAATTAAAGTTAGGGGGCGAAACGGCCGGAACCGCCCGCTTTGGACTGGTGCCAACCGGCATCTTTTTCAGCTTGAGTAATCCCTACTGGTGGATCTGGTGGGCCTTGATTACGCCGCTCTACATTCGCCAGTCGCTGGCTTGGGGGATCGCCGGCGTCGCGGTTCTATTCCTGGTGCACTGGTCAACCGACGTGGGCTGGCTGACCGGCCTGGCCTGGCTGACCGGCAGCGGCCACTCGCTGATCAAGCCGGTGGTTTACCGCGGGGTGATCATTGTGTGCGGGCTGGCTTTACTCTTTTTTGGCTTTTGGTTTATGGCCGCCGGCGGCAGATTTTTGTTGACCGGCGAGGTGCGGCTGCGGTAAAGATTTCAAACAAGTTGGGAGGATGACCTTGACTGACACGGTGACTTTAACAATCGATGGCCATACGGTGAAAGCGCCTAAAGGCGCCACAATCTTGGAGGCGGCCGCCTCGATTGGGATCGACATTCCCACTATTTGTTATCATCCGGCGCTGACGCCTCCGGCCGTTTGTCGGCTCTGCACGGTGGAGGTCGAAAAGCAGCGAGTCCTGCAGCCGGCCTGCGTGGCGCCGGTCGCTGAGGGTATGGGGGTGCAGACCGACAGTGAGCGAGTGCAGGCGGCGCGCCGGGTTATCCTGGAACTGCTGGCCTCGACCGTGGATTTACACGATGCCCCGGAAATACAAAACTATTTGCACAAGTATGGGGCGGCCAACTCTGACCGTTTCAAGGGTGGGGTCACTCGCCAGTTTGACGTGATAGTCGATAACCCTTTCTATATCCGTGATTACTCTCAGTGCGTGATGTGCTGGCGCTGCATTCAAGTTTGCGCGGAGGATGTGCAGTACACCTATGCCCTCACCTGGGGCCGGCGCGGTATTCAGAGCCACGTGGCTACTTTTTTTGACGAAGATATGCCCGATACCACCTGTGTTTTTTGCGGTAACTGCGTGGGGGTGTGCCCTACCGGGGCCTTGAAAGGGCTGGTGGAGTGGCGAGCGGAGCAGCACGATGGCTAGCATCCAGACCATCATCTCCGATCTGGAGTATGGCCGGTCGCAATTGTTGAAAGCAATTGAAGGTCTGTCTCAGCGGGAGCTGACCCAAATCCCCATTTATGAGAATTGGACCATCAAAGATATGCTGGCCCATATTATTGGCTGGGATCAGCGCACCCTCCAAACGCTTCCGCTGATGCTGCAAGATCGAGCCGATGAAATTGCCGGGGTGGAGGTTGAGAAGCACAACCTGGAGTCGGTGGCCGCCTGGCATGACAAACCACTGGCCGAGGTGTTGGTTGCCCTCAAATCGACGCACCGGCAGATTCTGGATATTTTGTCGGCCGTTGACCACATCGAAATCGATATGCGCCGCCAGCGTCATGGACGGATCATCACAATCCGCAGTTATGTAATCGACGTGATGATGGAGCACGACCGCAAGCACGCCCTGGAAATTGAACAATGGCGCAAAGATTTGGAGCAAAATATCGACCTGCCGGCGATCAAAGCCCGGCTGTTCCAAAATCAGGCCGAATTCTGGGCCGTGTTGGAAGGACTGGAGGAGGCTGAGTTGATCGACAAAGCCGCGGTGGCGGGCTGGTCGATCAAGGATGTCGCCGGGCATATCGCCGATTGGGAGGAGCTTATCCTCAAAGCGGCTTATCACATCTACGATCCGTCGCAACCAGCCGTGGATATCATTGAGGCTGACGTTGAAACGGTGAACGCGTTGATGGCGGCCAGGCGGGCAAACAACACCTGGTTGGCCGAACGAAAGAATTTGCGTGAGATTCAACGGGCCTTCAAGGCGTTGGTGGACAAACTGAAGCCGGGTGATTGCCTGTTGCGAGGGCCGTATCCCTGGCCGGATGACCAGGGTACGCTGGCCGAGTTGATCGAGCAGGCCGCCGACCATTACGCCGACCATCTACCCGACCTGGAACGCTGGCGCCATCAGAAGCTGACCGAACGTTCTCCTGGCAAACCGTGGTTGCCCTGGGTAGTTGATGAAACTGCTACCGGCCTGCTCAAACATGAGTACGAGGCTGCGGTCAGCCGGGTGGGCAAAGTGTGGCATATTGTCCGGGCGATGAGCCTGAACCCGGCGGCGTTGCAAGCCTCGATGCGGCTGTATACGGCGCTGGTTCATCGCTCCAGCCGGCGATTGGGCCGGGCTGAACGAGAGATGATTGCAGTAGTGGTCTCGCAAGTTAATGATTGTCACTATAGCGTTCAGTCCCATCTGCACGACCTGCGGGCTGTGCTTGATGATGACGAGTTGATCGACCGGTTCGCTACAGACTGGCGCACAGCCGGTCTGCCGCCTCATACCCAGGCGGCCCTGGCCCTGGCCGAAAAGATAACCCGAACGCCCAGCCAGGTGCGTCAGGACGATATCCGGGAACTGCGGCGGCTTGGCTTTGCCGACCCTGATATTCACGATATTGTCCAAATTGCAGCCTATTTCAATTACCTCAACCGGGTTGCCGACGGATTAGGGGTTCCGCCGGAAGATTTTATGATTCCCTGGCCGCGTGAAGATGGCAGCTGGTGACTCAATTAGCAATTATCAATGAGTAATTAACAAAAATGAGTAATTAACAAAAATCATTTGAACTAAATCAATACCTTCGCCACTCAGGAAGCATTAATAGAGCCGATTTGAGCGATATGGGC
>CAYZHI010000026.1:0-17319 GCA_964477335.1 uncultured Caldilineaceae bacterium
TGAAGAATGTGGCAGGGCTGAAGGCAGTAAATATCAACCAGGCCAACCCACCCCAGACCATTATCCACAACAGTACACCCAGTCCAAAAGCACTCATCCGACCAAGTGGGCCGTAACGCGAAGTGTCGAACGTGATGGGCCCCATTGGTTGGCGGCCGCGCCAAACTGCCAGGATCAGTAGTGGCCCGATGAAGATCAAAATCAATGGCAGAAACAGAACCAGTAGAATCAGGCGAACCAGATCGGCCAGCATGGAACACCCATTTCCTTTCTACCCCCACACAAATGAACATTTGCGAACAATCAATTCAGTTTATGACCAAATTTAACCACAAGAAAGCAACTTGCACAAACAACCGAGCGATTGACTAATCCAGCCGCTCGGATTCTTAGTCCAAAAACCCCCAAAAATTGGGGTTTTCTAGCCGGCGAAAATACGTTATTCTTAATAGTACTGCTTTTATAACTTCACCAGATATACACAGATTGTTTCCTGAAAGGTAAAGGGTGCAGCAATGAACGATACTGACCAAATAACACTGGACAAAACCAAGCCGGCAATGGCCACCATATTTAGCAAAAGCAATAAAAACAAAGTGGCTATGGGCTTGATAGGCCTGGCTGTTTTGGCTGTGGGCAGCCTCTTTGCCATCAACTACCCCCTGGAAACGACGATTGTGACTTTGTTTATTGGGAGTGTATTTGTTTTGGATCGTCGCTAGAGACAATTCAAATATCTATCAAACCATCTTGCTCCTTATACATCATAAAGGCCGGGTTGGGACACCCGGCCTTTATGGTTTCAAGGGCTACAAATAATTCCAGATAAATTGCCAACAAAAAACCCCTATAGACACAGGGGTTTTTAAATTTGGATAGTTGTGGAGGTGTTTACATCAATGATTCCCGCACCAACAGGTTAGTCTGCCGGATTTTAAGGGCCAGATCAGCCGCAAAATTACGCATCACAATAAAACCGACCTGATAGTCGCTGGTCAAGAGGTCCAGAAAGTCATCCCGATCAATGACCAGTAACTTACAGCTATTTGACCCACAGCGAGCCGAGGCAGACCGCAGGCCGGGATCAACAATCGCCACTTCTCCAAAAGATTGGCCTCGCCGCAAAACTGCGATGGTCGAGGGCTCGTACTTATCGCCGCCACTACCGATAGTGTCAGGGTCTACCTGAATATGCACCTCGCCATCCATAATAATATAAAATTCACGGCTGGGTGAATTTTCTTCAAAAACCAGTTCCCCCTCATTGAAACTCTGTTCCGTACAGATCTGGTTCACCAGAGCCAACTGGTCGGTTGTTAAATCCTGAAAGATATCAACCTGTTCGAGGACATAGGTGTAACTCATCTCCGCCTCCTCCCGTAACTTCAAATTTGTTATATTATAATTATTTAATGCTAGCATAGCAACCTTAAGACGTCAATGGGACTTTTGGTTTTTCGGATACGACCGGCCCTTAGTCATGCGCCAACCTTTCCCTCTATTCCAGTTGACCACGCCAGAATTTCTGGCTCACCGGATTATTCGCCCAAACTCTCATTCGCCAGTATAATAACAGAAATTTTTTAGCAGGCAGAACATGACCCGAGTTTATGTAACCCTGGACATCGAGACGACTGGTCTCGATCCAGAGCAGGACAATATCCTGGAGATTGGGGCGGTTCGCTTCAAAGGTAGCCGCATTCTGGATACGTTTGAAACTCTGGTTGATCCGGGTTGCCCCATTCCCTATAAAATTCAACAGTTGACCGGCATTACCCCGGCCGACATTGCCGCCGCGCCGCCGCTCAGCGCGGTTTTGCCGGATTTGGATCGTTTTGTGGGTGACAATCCCATCATCGGCCATAATATTAATTTTGATCTTAGTTTTCTGCGCCAGCACGGCCTTTTTAACCAGAATGCGGCTATCGATACCTTTGAGTTAGCCAGCATTTTGTTACCTCACGCCAGTCGCTACAGCCTGACGGCGTTATTGAAACATCTTAACATCGAACTGCCTCAGGATGGTCAGTCACACCGAGCACTGGATGATGCCCAGGCTACTCGCCAGTTATTTGAGGCGCTCCTCGACCAGGCCCGGCGGCTGGATGGCCGCATCATCGAAGAAGTGGCCCGCATCTCCGGCCAAACCGACTGGCGACTGGCCGACGTATTCCGGGACCTGAGCCGGGAACGCCGCTACAGCCCGCCGATGGGAACGATTGGCCAGCAACTGGCAGCCAAAGGGCTAATGAGCGGCACGGCCATTGACGGTGGTTTTGCCATGATGCAGGTCGAGGCTGGCGCAGCCGGTTTTGATCCGCCGCTCAAAGCCCGGCCCACGCCCAAACCGCTGGACATCCCTGAGTTGTGCCGGCTGCTGGAAAAAGAGGGGCTATTTGAACAGCAATTTCCCGGTTTTGAATATCGGCCGCAACAAGTTGATATGCTGGCCAGCCTGGCCGCCGTTTTCAACGATTCAACCCATCTGATGGTCGAGGCCGGGACCGGGACCGGCAAATCCATGGCCTACCTCATTCCGGCTATCTATTGGGCCGTTCAAAACGGCGAGCGCGTGGTTATCTCAACCAATACCATTAACTTGCAGGACCAACTGCTCAACAAAGACATCCCGGCCCTCCAGAAAATTTTGCCGGTTAGATTCAAGGCGGTGGCGCTGAAAGGCCGGAGCAACTACGTCTGTCCCCGCCGGGTGCAGTTGTTCCGGGCCAAGGAAAACCTCAGTCCAAAAGAGTTGCGGCTATTAGCCAAGCTGCTGATCTGGTTACCCAGCACCACTACCGGCGACCGGGAAGAACTTTTTATGCCGGACTATGACGAGCAGGCGTTGTGGAACCAGGTGGCCTCCGACGGTAATCTCTGCTCGCCCCGCCATTGCACCGCCGACACCTGCTTCTATGCCCGCGCCCGCCGCAACGCCGAGTCGGCCCACGTCATTGTGGTCAATCACGCCCTGCTGCTGGCCGATGTGGCCGTCGATAGCCGGGTTATCCCGGAGTACAAATATTTGATCATCGATGAGGCCCACCACCTGGAAGATCAGGTGACTGACCAGCTCAGCTTTACCGCCAGCCAAAAACTACTGGAGCAATTGCTGACCGAGTTGAGCCAGCCACTGCGCGGCAGTCGCCGCGCCGGCCTTACCCACGAGATTGCCCGGCGAGCCTTGTCGGTGGTCCCCGGCAGCCTGCAGGGTGATGTTAACGATATTATCAATCGAAGCGACCAGGCTATCGACCGCAGCCGGCAGGCCAGCCAGCAGTTGTTCAATGCCTTAACCAACTTTGTGAACGAGTTCCCCGGCAGTAACCGTTATAATCAAAAAATCCGCCTGACCGAACAAACTCGCAGCCATCCGGCCTGGTCAAACGTAGAACTGACCTGGGATAATGCCAGCGCCACCCTGGCCGAAGTCTCCAAGGCGTTGAGCATCCTGTATACCATGCTCACCGAGCTGGAGAGTTACGACGTACCTAACTGGGAAGAGCTGCTGGCTAACTTGGCCTCTTACCGTGGCCGGCTCGATGAGATTCGGGCCAACTTGCAGACGATTCTGGCTAAACCGAGCCAGGATAGAATCTTGTGGGTTGAGCAGGATGCCCGAAACAAGAGTGTATCGCTGCACAATGCGCCGCTGCACGTGGGTAATCTGGTCAACGAGCATTTGCTCCAGCCCAAAAACTCGGTCGTTCTGACCTCGGCTACCCTGCGGACGGCCAACTCGTTTGACTATTTTCGGGAACGCCTGCACTTCTGGGAGGCGTCTGAGGTGGCGGTGGGGTCGCCTTTTGATTACGAACATACCACCTTGCTCTATCTGCCTACCGACATCCCCGAACCGAATAATCCCGGCCACCAAAAAGCAGTGGAAAACTGTTTGATCAGCCTGGCCCGCCAACTCAAAGGGCGCACTCTGGTCCTCTTTACCTCGTACAGCCAATTGCGCGCCACCGCCAATCAGATTAAAGGCCCCCTGGCCGAGGCCGATATTGTGGTTTACCAGCAAGGCGACGGCACCAGCCGCCGGCAACTGCTGGAAAATTTCAAAACCGCCGAACAGGCTGTGTTGCTAGGAACTCGCTCCTTTTGGGAGGGGGTCGATATGCCCGGCCCGGCGTTGAGCTGTGTGGTGATCACTCGCATGCCGTTTGCCGTCCCCACCGACCCAATTATCGCCGCCCGATCAGAAACATTTGATGATCCGTTCAACGAATACTCCATCCCCCAGGCCATTTTAACCTTCCGGCAGGGCTTTGGCCGGCTGATTCGGACCAATGAAGATCGGGGGGTGGTGGTGATGCTCGACCGCCGCATTATGAGCAAAAGCTACGGTCAGGCGTTTCTCGACTCGCTGCCCGAAGTGACCGTGCAGCGCGGCTTGCTGGCCGACCTGCCCAAAATTGCCGAAAACTGGATTGATTATGGAGGGATTTAGTTAGACAATTATCAATTATCAATTTTCAATTTTCAATTATCAATTATCAATTATCAATTATCAATTTTCAATTTTCAATTTTCAATTTGCAGTTTGAAATTTGCAATTTGAAATTAGCAGTGATCAGTTTTTGATTATCAATTGCCAGTAGTATTGGAGGACATAAATAGAAACCTATGATTGATGTAAATGCTTTACGTAAAGGGACAACCTTTACCCATGAAAATGAACTCTATCGGGTGTTGGATTACACCCACAATAAAACCGGGCGCGGCGGCGCGACCATTCGAGTTAGAGTGCGTAATCTACGCAGCGGCGCCATTTTTGAAAAGACTTTCAACGGCGGCGAGCGGGTGGAGGATATTCGGCTGGAACACACCGAGGCCCAATACCTCTACAATGACGGCGAACTCTACTACTTTATGGATACTGAAACCTACGAGCAGCCTGCCTTCAATCGGGAGATCGTCGACGAGATCATTCCCTATCTGACAGAGGGAACGGTAGTTAAAATCTCCAGCTACAATGGCGAGCCAATCGACATCGAGATCCCTTTGACCGTTGAGCTAGAAGTGGTCGATGCTGAACCCGGCTTTGCCGGCGACACCGCCCAGGGAGCCACCAAGCCAGTCACCGTCTCGACCGGGCTGGTGGTCCAAACACCGCTCTTTGTGGAAGTGGGCGATGTCATCCGCATCGATACCCGCACCGGCGCATACATTACGCGGGTGTAACCGCGTCAATGGCGCAGAAGTGACTGGCGTGAAACATCTCCGGCATAGGACAAGCGTTTCACGCCTTGGGTTCACCTCTGGAAAGTGGAAATACCTGTGAAAACCCCGGCCGGCAAAGAGTGCACCTTCTATTACGCTGATTTTCACCGCGGGCGAAATGTTCAGGCCTGTCGCTTGATCGAGCGCAACCCCGACTCGCCGCCCTGGCAGCCGAGCCTGTGCCACACCTGCCCGGTTCCAGAAATCCTGCAGGCCAACCGCGCCGAAACCCTCAAACTGGACGGTAAAGTGGTGAAAAAGTTTTTTGGCTTCAAGCAGCAGGTTGAGGTAATTGGCTGGTGCAGTCAGTGCTTCAGTGAAATACCCAATCCCAAACTGGGCTGCCCCACCTGCCGTGAAACCGGCCAGCGGCCATCCATTTTTGATCTGGACGAAGGGCCGGGTTAGAGATTTCACCAACTAACTGGTCATCACCTGCAACAACCCACCTGATTTTGAGGTATGTTTATGCGAAAGCTATTGTTTTTCAACCTAGTTTTAATTCTTGCGATTGGTGTGCTTGGGCCGGCCACGGCCGCAGCCCAATCAGACTCCGAGCAGCCGGTGGTGCATGCCATACTTTTTTACTCGCCCACCTGCCCCCATTGTCATCTGGTCATCAAAGAGCTTCTGGTGCCAATGGTTGATAAATATGGCGACCAGCTTCAAATTATCGGCATCGACACCACCCAACCGGACGGGGGACAACTTTACCAGGCAGCCATTGACCATTTCCAGATTGCCCCGGAACGGCGGGGGGTGCCGACTCTAATCATCAAGGATATCGTCCTGGTAGGCAGCGGCGAGATTCCGGAGCAATTTCCGGGGTTGGTGGAGGAGGGGCTGGATAGCGGCGGCATCGGCTGGCCCGATTTGCCTGGCTTTGCGCCCGAACTGGCGGTTGAAGCGCAGGCGGAGCCAACGGCCCAGGCTCAGTCGACTCCGACTTCCTCACCCATCCCCACCCCGGAGTCCGCTGAAACGGCCTCTGAACAGGCTGTTCAAACTGAACCGGAAGTTGCGTTGATGCCCGCCCCAACGGGCATGGCCACCCCAACCTCAGCCGAGTCGTTATTGGCTATCAACCAACCCAATCTGGCTACCAGCGAAGCCCAGGTCGCCCCGCCCGACCCGGTCGGCACGGCGCTGGCCGCAGTGATCCTGGCAGGTATGGTCCTGGCCCTGCTCTACGCCCTCTGGCGGGTGACGTTGGGCGCGCCGCCCTTGTCGCGGTCAAACCATAACACTTTTCCCCGAGTGACCAGTTGGCTCATCCCCGCTTTGAGCGTGTTAGGTTTGTTGATCTCAATCTACCTGGCGTATGTTGAGATCAATCAGATCGAGGCCGTTTGCGGGCCGGTGGGCAACTGTAATATTGTCCAGACCAGTCCCTATGCTCAAATCATCGGCATTCCAATTGCGGTGTTGGGCCTGGTCAACTACGTGGCTATTATCGTGATCTGGGGCGTGCAAAAATATGGTGCGGGTTCGCTGGCTAATCTGGCCACATTAGCCCTGGTTGGGCTGACAATTTTTGGCACCGGCTTTTCTATCTATCTGACCTTACTGGAGATCTTCGTCATCCACGCCATTTGTGCCTGGTGCCTGAGTTCAGCGGTCATCACGACTATACTGATGCTACTGGTGGTAGCGCCCATCACCAACCAACCGCGTGTCCAACGCGCCTTGTCACATTGATTGAGCCAACTTCCGGCGACTCACGATAAAGGTACTTATTCTCCGTGAGTCTTCGGGAATCCTGGTGTGTCATCGTATTTCCGGTTGGGTAAATATGGTTGTTCCTAAAAAGTTACCGTGGTAAGAGGTAGGGGCGATCGGCCGGTCGCCCCTACTCGATATAGGACTTGTAACGCAAATTTCTGAAGATCTGTGAATAAAGCTTCTCTGATTAGATCCGTTTAACGTCGTGAAAGTAACTCTCGCGGATACCGGCCGGGGTGATCTCAATAAACTCAGCGTTGGCCTGCAGCTCCTCAATTGTGCGGGCGCCGCCATAACTCAGGCCGGAACGCAAGCCGCCAACTAACTGGTAAAGCAACTCGGCTACATGGCCGCGATAGGGCACTACAGCCTCAACCCCTTCCGGCACCACTTTATCCCAATCCTCCTGAGTTTCGGCGCTCTCTTCCTCACCTTGCTCCACGGCTTTACGGCCCATGGCGGCGCCCAGCGAGGCCATCCCACGGACCACCTTAAACTTTTGGCCGTCGCGGATCACGGTGGCCCCGGGCGCTTCCTCGCAGCCGGCAAAGAGGCCGCCGATCATCACGGTTGCAGCGCCGGCGGCCAGGGCTTTCACCATATCGCCGGATACCTTAATTCCACCATCGGCAATAATTGGAACGCGGCGCCCCCCCTCGACTACCCCTTCAACGCTGTCTATAATCGCCGTCAGTTGAGGTACGCCGAAACCGGTCACAATCCGGGTGGTACAGATCGAGCCAGGCCCCACGCCAACCTTGATGGCGTCGGCGCCGGCCTCAACCAGGTCACGCGCCCCCGCTTTAGAGGCAACATTGCCGGCCACAATTTGGGCTTGGGGAAAATTCTGCCGCAATTCTTTAACAATCCAAATGCAATGATCGGCGTGGCCATGCGCGATATCGACCACCAATAAATCGGCCCCGGCTGCCAGCAACGCCTCGGCCCGCTCCAAATCGTTGGGGCGAACCCCGATGGCTGCGCCGACGCGCAAGCGACCGCGCTCATCTTTGGTAGCATTAGGGAACCGGTGCTGCTTAACCACATCCTGGGCGGTAATCAGTCCGATCAGATGTCCTTTTTGGTTAACCACCGGCAGCTTCTCCACCCGATGCTTGTGCAGTAATGTCCTGGCTTCTTCAAAAGTTATGTCCGGTCCTACGGTGATGATCTGATCAGGCCGGGTCATTACCGAGCCAACCAGGGCCTGGTCGTCTGGGGCGAGCAACACGTCGCGCTGGGTGATCAAACCGATCAACTCCTCGCCGCCATTGGTTACCACCAGGCCGCCAACATCGTGCAACTTCATCACCCGGCGCGCTTCGGCAATCGTCGCATCCTGGTTGATGGAATAGGGGTCCTGGACCATAAATCCTTCAGCCCGTTTTACCCGGGCCACGTGACGGGTCTGGGTCTCGATCGTCATGAAGCGATGGATGATGCCGATCCCGCCGGCTCGGGCCATGGCAATAGCCATCGGAGCTTCGGTGACCGTATCCATATTGGCGCTAACAATCGGCACATGCAACCGAATCGTGGGGGTTAACCAGGTTGAGGTGTCAACCTCCCGGCGCGAAGAAATGGCCGATCGCTTGGGCACTAACAGCACATCATCAAAAGTAAGTCCCTTGGTCGAACGGATTTGCATGGATCCTCCCTGTCTATCGACAAAAAATTCTTGACCAAAAGAATATTTTACCCCACCTCCACCTTTAGAGCAATCAATAACTCATTTAACCCCAACAAGGACAAACTTTTCAAGTTCTTTAGCTTTCCCCGGCAATTGGGGCCATAATTCCAGGCCAAAATTAGGGACGCGTACCGATCTTGCCAAAGAACCACCGAATTCATTGGCTGTTTGACCACCTCCGTGCTAAAATAACAACAGAAGGCAGCAATCAACTGAATAGCGAGATGCTCACAACCCTAGTTGCTGCCGGTCAGATTAAAAATCAAAGGAGCTATTATGTTACAAAAACAAATTATCTCAACCCAGCACGCGCCGGGGGCAGTCGGCCCTTACTCTCAGGCAGTCAGGATCGGAGATTTAGTTTACACAGCCGGACAGATTGCTTTGGTCCCGCAGACCGGCAAGCTGGTTGAGGGTGGAATTGAAGAACAAACCCGGCAAGTGATGAAAAATTTGGCCGCCATTCTCGAAGCGGCCGGCACCAGCCTGGTCAATGTGGTCAAGACGACAATCTTCCTGGCCAATATGAATGATTTTGCCAAAGTTAACCAGGTTTATGGCAGCTTCTTTAACAATGCGCCCCCCGCCCGCAGCACCGTACAGGTGAGCGCGCTGCCCCTGGGCGCCCAAGTTGAAATTGAAGCGATTGCCATCTTGCCTCAGGCTTGAGATTTGACTGTTTGATTTTTGATGAATTCCAAGTATAATGTTTTTACGCTGCCAGCCCGTCCCCCAAAAGTAGCGGGCTGGCCCAAAATAAAAAATGGAGAGATGAACTTGGCTGGCTCAGAAGATAATAACATGGTAACAATGGCCGACTTATTGGCCCAAGAGGAAGATTTTTTCCGGGTGCTCACACCTGGAGAGATCGTGAAGGGTGTTGTCGCCAGCAAACGCCCGGGAGAAATATTGATTGATGTTGGCGCAAAATCTGAAGGGATCGTCGACCCCAGAGATTTGAACAATCTCAGCCCTGAAGAGTTGGCTGAAATCAGAGTCGGCGAAACCGTCCCGGTGTACGTTATCAGCACCCAGTCTGATGAAGAAGGCCATCGAATTCTGCTTTCGCTTAGCCAGGCCCGGATAGAGCGGGATTGGGATGAAGCCGAACGGCTCTTTAAAGCGGGCGAAGTCATTGAAAGTACTGTCATCGGCAACAATAAAGGCGGCTTGATTGTCAATTTTGGCCAGGTGAGAGGTTTTGTGCCTGGCTCACAATTGGACAACAGCCAATTTGGCGGCGCCAGCCGACCAGATCGTTGGGGACAACTCACCGGTGAAACCCTCAGACTAAAAATCATCGAAGTTGATCGCAGTCGCAACCGGCTTATCTTGTCAGAGCGAGCCGTGGCCGAAAGGGCGCGTCAGGAACGAGAGAAAGAGAAAGAAAAATTCCTGGCAGAATTGGTCGAAGGTGATGTTCGGCGTGGACGAGTAACCAGTCTGGCCAATTTTGGCGCGTTTGTGGATATTGGCGGGGTCGATGGCTTGATTCATCTGTCAGAATTAGCCTGGACGCACGTTGCTCACCCGCGCGACGTGTTGAACGTTGGTGATGACATCGATGTCTATATCCTCAACGTTGATCGTGACCAACAACGAGTTGCCTTGAGTTTGAAACGACTCGAGCCGGAACCCTGGAGCCAGGTTTTTGATTTCTACCATATCGACCAGATTGTCGATGCGGTGGTGACCAAACTGACCAATTTTGGCGCGTTTGCTCGAATTGATGACCGGATTGAAGGACTGATCCACATTTCGGAAATCACCGACAAAAATATCACCCACCCACGGGAAATTCTGTCTGAAGGTGAAGCGATTAAAGTGCGGATCATTCATATCGACCCGGAACGGCGGCGCATGGGCTTGAGCATGAAAGATGTTGAAGCCCAAGAAGATTGGGCTGACTATCAAGAAGAACCCCCTGACCTTGAAGCCGATGCCCACAATAGCGACGAGACTGAAGGCGAGGCTTAATTGAACCCTGTGGCCCCATCCAGATCTCAAATCAGCTTTGGGGACAAGTAGCTGGGATTACCAATCAAAAACGACGAGTAGAGTAATATTCCTAAGGAATAAAGGTTATGGCTGATAAATTTGATCGATTCACCAAGCGCGCCCGGCGAGTGCTAACCCTGGCTCAAGAAGAAGCTCAGCGACTTAATCACAATTACATTGGCACAGAGCATCTTCTGTTGGGATTGGTCCGCGAAGAAAATGGCGTGGCTGTAAGAGTGCTCAGAGATTTAGGTGTAGACCCCAAGCAAATTCGAGAACGGGTAGAACGTACGGTTGGCCGGGGTCAACGGGCTGCTTTCGGCAAACTGAGTCTGACCCCGCGCACCAAGCGGGTCATCGAATTGGCGGTCGACGAGGCGCGCCGCTTGGGCCATCATTACATCGGCACGGAGCATTTACTGCTGGGGCTGGTTAGAGCCGGCGAAGGCGTGGCGGTAGATGTTTTGCGAGGCCTGGGCGTTAGCCTGGATCGGGTGCGTTCACAAACGGCGCGAGTGATGATGGAAACCTCTGCTCAAGGCTCTTCGGCTCAGACCAAGGAAGCCAAGAGCACGCCTCTGGTCGACCAATTGGGCACCGACCTGACAGCGCAAGCTGCAGCCGGGAAATTGGACCCGGTGGTCGGTCGCCAGCCGGAAATTGAGCGGGTCATTCAGATCCTGTCCCGGCGCACCAAGAACAACCCGGCCTTAATTGGCGAACCAGGGGTGGGCAAAACAGCCATCGTTGAAGCGCTGGCCCAGCGAATTGTCAACAACGAAGCGCCCGATATCCTCCTGGGTAAGCGGGTGGTGATGCTCGATGTTGGCTCGCTGGTAGCAGGCACAATGTACCGTGGCCAGTTTGAAGAGCGGCTGAAACGGGTCATCGACGAAATCAAAGAGTCGGGTTCCATCCTTTTCATCGATGAGCTGCATATGTTGGTGGGCGCCGGCTCGGCGGGTAGCTCGGTGGATGCGGCCAATATTCTCAAACCGGCGCTGGCCCGGGGCGAGCTACAATGTATTGGGGCAACTACACTGGATGAGTACCGCAAGAATATCGAGGGTGACGCTGCCCTGGAACGGCGCTTCCAGTCGGTCATGGTCGACGAACCAACAATTGAGGAAACGATTGAAATCCTCAAGGGTATCCGGAGTCGTTACGAGGCCCACCACAATCTGGAGATTACCGACGAGGCTCTCTCGTCGGCGGCCCACCTGGCCGCCCGCTACGTGCCCGACCGGTTCATGCCGGACAAAGCTATTGATTTGATCGATGAAGCGGCGGCGCGGGTAAGGCTGTACAAAGTGCCCTTTGCCTCTGCCCTGGCCGACAAAATTGCCGATACCAGCAAGATGCATCCCGAAATGGAAGAGACGATTCTGGCGCATCGACTGGAGGAAGCAACCGGGGTAGCCAGTTGGGAGCTGGACGATGATGAGGTTTTAGACGAACTAGGCTCGGAATTCAAAGCGCCGGTTGATAAACCGAAAGTAACCGAGGAAGACATCGCTGAGGTAGTGTCGATGTGGACGGGTATTCCGGTCCGGAAACTGGCAACCGAAGAAAAAGAGCGGCTGCTCCATATGGAAGCCGAGTTGCACAAACGGGTAGTGGGCCAGGATGAGGCCATTGACGCTATCTCCAAAGCGGTCCGCCGGGCCCGGGCCGGCCTCAAGGATCCGCGCCGGCCAATCGGCACATTTATCTTTCTTGGTCCTACCGGGGTAGGTAAAACCGAGTTAGCGAAAGCGCTGGCTGAATTTATGTTCGGCAGCGAAGAGGCCCTGATCAAGCTGGATATGAGCGAGTTTATGGAGCGGCACAACGTGTCTCGCCTGGTCGGTTCACCCCCGGGCTATGTCGGCTATGAAGAGGGTGGGCAATTGACCGAAGCGGTCCGGCGGCGGCCCTACAGCGTTATTCTGTTCGATGAGATCGAAAAGGCCCATCCGGAAGCGTTCAATACCCTGCTGCAAATTATGGAAGACGGTCACCTGAGCGACGCCAAAGGGAAACGGGTCGATTTTCGCAACACCATCCTCATTCTTACCTCCAATGTGGGGGCCGATTTGATCAAGCGAGAAAGCAATCTGGGCTTCGGCGTACAGCGAGACGAAGAACAGACCGAAGAGTCGGCTTACCAAAAGATGCGCAAGAAAGTTGTTGCGGAAATGGAGCGCATGTTCCGGCCCGAGTTCCGCAACCGGCTAGACGGAACGATTATCTTCCGGGCCTTAACCCGAGAAGAAATCACCCAAATTGTTGATCTGCTGCTGCAACAGGTGCAGGCCCGTTTGCTGGAGCAAGATTTGAAATTGACCGTGAGTGAGCAGGCCAAAAAGGTGATTGCCGAAGAGGGATACGACCCTGACTTTGGCGCTCGTCCCCTCCGCCGGGCGATCCAGAGACACATTGAAGACGCGCTGTCCGAAGGAATTCTGGCCGGTGACTTTGCCCTGGGTGATACCATTGAGGCCGATATAGAAGATGGCAAAGTGGTGTTCCGCGTGATTGAGTCAGCAGCAGAAAAAATGGCTGCTTTGCCTAACCCTGAGCCAATTTAATCCCTTCAGGGATAGCATAAATTCAACCACTAAAAAAACCCTGCCTAAAGCAGGGTTTTTTGATTTGAACTCACTGAGACATCTAGAATTCAAAGTTAAGGTATGTCCCCATAATCTCCAAAAGCCGACTTGAGCTGAACGGCTTGGTCAGATAAGCATTGGCGCCTAAAGCCATTGCTTTGGCAACTTCTTCCTCCTGACCGGTGGCGGTTAGCACGATGATTGGGATGTGTTGAGTGTCCGGATTTTCTCGGGCCGCCTTAACAAATTCATAGCCATCCATATTGGGCATAGCGATATCACAAGTCACAATATCGGGCTTTTGGGCTGTCAGTAGATTTATTCCTTGCAGCCCGTCAGCAGCCTCCAGGGTTTTAAAACCGGCCAATTCCAACATCCTGATAATCAAGCGGCGGATATGGACGGCATCATCGATGATAAGAACGGTTGGCGTTACGGCTGTCATACCGGAGGAGTTAAATCAGGCTACGCCTGGCATCATCAAAAGTGGGATGGATAGGAAAGACTCGATCCAGCCTGGTTAAACGGAAAACCGCTTGCGCCTGAGGCTTGATCCCACTCAAGAAAATCTCGCCCTTGCTTTCCCGCGCCAAACGTAAACCAGATACCAAAGCCACCAGGCCAGAACTATCAATAAAGGGCACCCCTTCCAAATCGACGATTATCCGGTGATGCCCTTTTTCTAACAACGACTGTAAAGTTGTCTTCAAGCCAGGACTCGTCCTGGCATCGAGTCGACCATTCAGACGGATGAGGAGAATATCACTCTCTAGCGTCTGACAAGAGATATCCATTGGACTTTGGTCGCTAAGCCTGCTCAAGGCTGTTGAGGGCTTCGTCGACACTGTTATGAATTTCAAAGACCCGATCGAACAT
This sequence comes from uncultured Caldilineaceae bacterium, assembly GCA_964477335.1. GTDB lineage: Bacteria > Chloroflexota > Anaerolineae > 4572-78 > J111 > CAYNLK01. Next base: position 14,104 of record CAYZHI010000026.1, read on the forward strand.
GGTCAATTCAAACAGCAGACGAGCCTGGGATTGGGGGGCAGCCAACTTGAGATTTGCCGCTTCGCCGCCCAGTGTTTTCAGGCCGGAAACCAAAGCCGCCAGGCCAGAGCTGTCAATAAACGGAACGTTTTCCAGGTCGACAATGACTTGAGTGGTTCCCTGCTCTACCAGATCTCTAAACTTTTGCTTGGCTTCTTCAGCCGACCGGGCATTCAGCGCTCCATTTAGCGACACAATGCTAACTGTAGGCGAGACCGATTTGCTAGAGATATCCATTGACTTCCTCCAGATGTGATTAATTCCAGAAATTATACAATGAAAAGAGGTGAATCCCCAAAACCCTGACTAACCTATTTTAACCAGGAAAGAACGAAGACGCAATTTCTTAAGTTTCAACTCAGGAAAAGTTTAATCAGACCGAAGTTGGCGGTAAAAACTTGATCAAATGCCAATGATTGCCCAGTTCAGGATCATGTTCATATGAGACCACATCGATGATTTGGCGTACAATGTGTAGACCGTAACCACCTTCAACCAGGTCGTGGGGATTAGCCTTAGGTTGCGGCACAGTATTGGGATCAAAACTTTGGCCCTGATCATAAAAATCCAGTTGGACACCATTATTAAGAAGGGTAATACAACCGGTTATTTCACCATGGTTGTGGCCATAAGCATGCTTAATAATATTGGTGCAAATTTCTGAGATGGCCAGTTCCAGCAGATAAATGAAGTCATCAGCATTCGGACCACTGTTCAGGGTTGGCAGTTGACGGCACGTACCAACAATTTCCTCTGAAATATGGGTCAAGTGCTTAATATCGGCCGGATAACAGAACTCGGTGGTGCTGACCACAGTTGAAATGTCTTTAGGCAGCGCTGCTTCTGTTTGGGGTAGCATCTTGATGATAAGCAACGTGGCATCATCCCGGCTCAACGAGTCTCGCCGGAAGCCGGCAATTTCGGCTTGAATATACTGCTGCAACAGTTCGGGGGGTTCACTGGCTCGTGATTGAATAATGTACAATAATCGATTCAGTCCAAAAAAATCGCCGTTGGGGGCTTGAGCCTCAGTAATGCCATCCGTATAGAAGACGATGGTATCGCCATTGTTTATAGTTAGCATGTTAGAAACTTCGCCGACCTGACCAAAAATACCGATAGGCGGTGAGGTAGCCTTCAGCAGTTCTACAGCGCGGGTTTCGGATCGCCACAAAATGGCCGGCATATGACCGGCGCTGGCATAGCTAAGGGTGCCGGCATAGGTATCGATGGTCGCTACAAACACCGTAACAAACGAGTCAGCCCGGCTCAAATCCTGATATAGTACATTGTTGGCCTGTTGAATAATCTGGTGAGGCGGTTCGCCGCGCATAGCTTCAACCCGCAGCATGGTCCGGGTGACGGAAGTCAGCATAGCCGCAGGAATACCCTTCCCGGCAACATCACCGATGATCAGGGTAAGATGCCGATCATCCACCGTCACAAAATCATAAAAATCGCCGCCCACTTCGGAAGCCGGAATAGAAGAAACCGCAATGGAGAGACCACCAACTTGAGGCAATTTGGTTGGCAGCAGACTCTTCTGGATTTCAGCAGCAATTTCCAATTCCCGGCTCAGCCGTTCTTCATTGACCACATTTTGGTGAAGCAGAACATTCTTTACAATGATGCCAACTTGTTGAGCCAGGGCAGCTAATAATTTTGTGTCACCAGCCGTAAAATTCTTATTGACTTTGTTTACTAACCCCAGAACCGCCCGCACATTTTCCTCAACCGGCAACTCTGTGGCTAGCATAGTTTCCACAAAATCGGGTACTTCCGGCCAGATCGAGCGACAGGCCGCCGTGCTTTCACATAACATAATATGGTCAGCCTGCATCAGATTGTCCAACAATGTTGGGCTGTAAAGACATTCCGCCATATCTTCGGAGGAGGTTACGCAATCCAGACTGTCGGGTCGTTCCAGCAGGATGAAGGCATCTTCGGTATGAACCACCTTCCTGATCTCCTGCAAAATCCCTTGTAACACAGCCAGCAGACCGGTGGTCAGGCTCAGGTCTTGGGTCACCCGATAGATAAGCTCCAGCTGATTCCAGGCCCCAATAAGCTCGTCGGTCATATCCTGGAGCGCTTCTTCGTTAACCAGCCAGGTCATTATGGTTTCGGCGCCCCAGGTAAGCAACGCGGTATCCTGGGCTTTGGCTCCGAGGGCTAACAAATAGCCGTTTAGCTGGTCATTTTTAATGAGTGGAGTGGCTACCACGGTTTGGTTGAGATAAGTCAACACCGTGGGTTCGGTGGGAGAGACAAGATTAAATAGTTCTTGCCAGTTATTGCGCGTTATAGTAGTAGAGCTGGCGATCAATTCACCCGTGGCCGAGAATAACAATAGCGGGGTACCCACCGTATCTCGCCAACCCGCCGCAAAACTCTCAAAAATATTATATTTTTGTAATCCGTTTAAATTATGCATCAACCGGTAATTTGGAAACAGACCCAATAGTGGTTTAATTATACCATATTTTTTGCGGGTTTGAAGTGTACCATATCCCTATTTCTTTTCCCCCAGCCCAACGCAATAGTTGTACCCAAAAATCAAGTGGATTTTTACTTGTGTTTTACCTTCAGGTAGGGTACAATCGACCCTGACCCTGATGCTGTCGGAGCAGTCTATACGACAATTTCGACGCCATCTAAACCATTGTGAGGAGAAGCTATGCCGTCACCGATTGACCCTATTTTGTTTCAAGTTGGCCCTTTTGTGATCCGCTGGTATGGCCTGCTGATCGTAACTGGAGTTCTGGTCGCCGCCTACATTGCCACCATCGAGGCCAAACGACGCCGCGAAGACCCCGAACACGTCTGGAATCTGGTCATCTGGACGTTAATTCTGGGCATTCTGGGCGCCCGGTTGTACCACGTCCTTTCTTCCCCTAGCGGCGCCAGTCGCGGCTTCAGCTATTACTTTATTGAGCAACCCTTCACCACCCTGACCCTGTTTGGGGTAGCCATTCCCTTCCCTACGGCGCTGCTAATCTGGGAAGGCGGCATCGGTATTTTTGGGGCCATTATCGGCGGCATTGTGGCCGTTTTGATCTATTCCTACCGCCACCAGTTGAACGTGTGGCGTTGGCTCGATATCCTTGCGCCGGGCGTGCTGCTGGCCCAGGCTATTGGTCGTTGGGGGAACTATTTCAATCAAGAGTTGTATGGCCC
>CAYZHI010000027.1:0-16979 GCA_964477335.1 uncultured Caldilineaceae bacterium
CTCCCGCCCGGTCAATATGAGCTGGCCGTCGGGTTGCTGGATTCTACGGGAACCCGGCTCCCGGCCGGCCAGGATGATGATGTCCGACTGACCACCGTAACCACTGTTGACCGGCCGCACACCTTTGCGCCGCCCTCGCCTCAAATTCCGCTGGCGGCCAACTTTGGCGACCAAGCCAGGTTGGTGGGCCTGGATTTGCCGCAAACGCGGGTCAAAGCCGGCGAGTCGCTGCCCCTGACCCTGCACTGGCAGGCCAGCGATACCTTTGATAAAAACTGGACGGTCTTTGTCCATCTCATCGACGGCGACGGGCGGCTTGTTACTCAGCAAGATCAAACGCCGGGCGGCGGTCAATTTCCCACCACTGGCTGGCTGCCCGGTGAATACCTGACCGATCCGTACACGCTCCACATTCCGGCGGATACTCCTGCCGGTCGTGAGGCTTACCGGCTGGAATTGGGGCTGTACGATCCTAACGATGGCATCCGGCTGCCATTGTTGGCAGCCGGTCAGATTGTTGGCGACCACCTGCTTCTGGAAAGTTGGCCGATTACCGTCGAGTAACCTATAATCAATTCAGGCAGAAGGAATTTGTTATGGAACGAACCAACGAGATGTGGTTGGCCGAGTTGCGGGCGGGCCATCCTGACCAGCGCCGGGCTTTTGAGGAGTTGCGTCACTTTCTCCAGCGCGGCGTGCTGGCTTATCTGCGCTCCCGGAGCGATCTGAATACCCTGGCCGAGCCCGAATTGGCGCAGATGAGTGAAGATTTTGTCCAGGAGGCGTTGCTAAAAATTGAAACCAACCTGGACAGTTTTGCCGGCCGCAGCAAATTCACTACCTGGGCGGCCAAAATTGCCGGTAATCTGGCCATCGGTGAACTGCGGCGGGCCAAATGGCGCGACCTTTCGTTAGATGCTATTACCGAGACGGGTACGTCGCTGCAAGAAATCTTGACCGCTGACTCGGTCCAGCTGGGGCAACCCGAAACGGCCAATGAACGCCAGTTGGTTTGGGCCACGATTGTGGATGTTATCAACAATGATCTAACCGACCGCCAGCGCCAGGTATTGGCCGCCGTTCATTTCAACAATATTCCGATGCCTGAGGTAGCTCGCCTGCTGGAAACCAATGTCAACAATATCTACAAAATCATGCACGACGCTCGCCTGAAGTTGAAAAAACGTCTGCAAGCCCTTGATTTGGACCCCGCATATGTCCTCAACCTGTTCAGTGAAGCCGGGTAAGAAAGGCCTAGTTTCAAACGTCTAGGATGAAAAGCGGAGAAAAAGTGGAGCATCGCCCATGACTCAAAGATTATGGCAATCATTACTGCAAGCAGCCCTGACTACAGAAGAATATGAGATCAGTTGCCTGGAATGTTTCGATCTGCTGGATCACTATGCCGATCTGATCATCGCCGGTGCCGACCTCTATGAGATCATGCCGGCCGTAAGGCAGCATCTCAATAATTGCCCCACCTGTACCGACGAATTTGAGACCCTGATGTTCATGTTGCAAGAAGCCGTCAAGAGCCAGCAATCGTCAATGAACTCATAAAACAAAAAGGAGCGCCAGTTGGCGCTCCTTTTTCAGTTGGCATCTTCTTACTTCATTCGCCGGTCAAACCGGCATAACAAAAAATGCTGGTTTGCCCCGGTGATGGTCGTTCCATCCGATCAGGGCACCCCAGCGGCACAACTAGCAAAAATTATACAATAGCATCCTTAAAATTGCAACACCATTTTTTTGGGTATATCTGTTGATTGCTGGCAGAGAAGCCCAATTCATAGTAAAATGGGCGGCAAAATTTCTACAGGCCAAACCAGGAGCTTAGGATGCCCACCATTGAAGAGCAGATTGAAATTGCCGCCGCCCGGGCGGATGTTTTTCGCTTTTGTCACGATATTAGTAGCTGGCCTGATTGGCATGAGCAAATTGTCCACGTTGAGCTATTGACCTCTCCCCCGCTCCGCTCTGGGGCGTTGCTCCGGATCGATCAGGAGGCCGGCGGAACGATCTTTAGCTGGGATGCCGAGTATATCACCTTTCAGATGCCCAGTGGTTCCCGGCTGAAAGTCATTGATGTAGCCCGCAGCAGTCCCTTCCGGGCCGGTGGTGAACTTAGCTGGCAGTTTGAGTCGGCCGGGAACAGCACCCTCTTTATCTGGCGCTGGGATTATCAACCTTACGGCTTTTGGGCCAATCTCAGCGACAGTCTTGGTCGCCGGGCGGCGACTCAACGGGCTATCAAACGGGGTCTGGCCAAGTTAAAAGAACTGGTCGAGTCAGGCCGGCGGGCTCGCCTGAGTTGAGGCAAATCGGGGGCGACTTTTGGTTTCCGGTTCCATTTTGACTATACTAGTACTCGGTGCGAAACAGAAGCCCGGGCATCCTATGCCCGGCGGTAGGGCATAGGATGCCCTACCTACGGAGTTTCGCACCGAAAACTATACTAATCTAAATCACATTTCTAAGCGAGGAGAACTGGTGATGGCAGTAGCCCAAGATCTTCTAGAAATTCTACGCTGTCCCTATTGTGTTAGCGGTGAAACGCGCAAGCCAGGCGATGATCCCGGTCGCCTGGAACTGGTGCGCAATGGCACCTGGCTGGTATGCCAGGAACCTGATTGCGGCCGCAAGTATCCCATCAAAGAAGATATCCCGGTGATGCTCATCGACGAGGGTGACAAGTGGATCAATACCGCCGTAACCAATTTACCCGAACCCGGCAAACTGGTTGAATAAGATCGTGGTCTAGTGGGGGTATTAATGAAGCAAATACTGCAAAAATTGACGGTTGGCTTGTTTGGCTTAGCTCTGGCGATGCCGTTGTTGCTCCCGGCAACCGGAGCAAGTGGGCAAGAGGCCATTCGTGTCACCGATCAAGCGGTTGACTATAATTTCCGTGATCATCTCACTTTTAGGCTGGCGGCTGAGAGCGAGGCCGATATCGCCGCAGTTGACCTGTACTATCGCATTGTCGGCCGGCCGGCCACCTCGCGCAATGCGGCCGAGTTGACCTCAGGGGCGGCGGGTTCGCCGGCGTTGGCTGAGTTCAAGCTCGATCAGACCAAGCCGGAAAACTACTTTCCCCCGGGCACGGAGCTTGAATATTGGTGGAAAATTACCGATACCGCCGGCAATGAGCTGAAAACTGACCGGCAAACGTTGCTCTACCTGGACAATCGCTATGACTGGCAAACGTTGGAGAATGAGCGGCTGGCCATCTACTGGTACGAGGGCGGCGACAGTTTTGGCCAGGCCATCTTTGACCGGGCCAATGAAGCCCTGGATACGCTAGCGACAGATGTCGGTATTGCGCTGGAAGATCCAATCAGAATCTTTATCTATGCCAGCCATCGCGACCTGTTGGGCGCCATCTCTACCAGCTCTCAGGAGTGGACCGGCGGCCAGGCTTTTCCCGATTACGGGGTCGTGGTTATTGGAGTTGCCCCCAGCCAGCTCAACTGGGGACTGGGCGCCACCACCCACGAGATGTCCCATCTGGTTATCCATCAGGCCACCGATAATCCCTACGGTGATCTGCCCCGCTGGTTAGATGAAGGCATTGCCGTTTACAATGAAAATCAAGAGCAGTTGGATGAGGATTTTCGGGGGGTCTTTGAAGATGCCGTCAAAAACAACGACCTGATGACGCTGCGCACCCTCTCCAGCCCCTTCCCATCCGACCCGATGCAGGCAAACCTGGCCTACGGCCAGAGCGGGGCCGTGGTCAAATTCATCATCGATACCTACGGCACTGAAGCCATGGCCCATCTGCTGGAAATCTTTGCCGAAGGAGCAATTTACGACCAGGCTTTGCAAGAGGCCCTGGGGGTCGATACCGATGGCCTTGACAATGCTTTCCGGGCCAGTTTAGGACTGCCCCCCCTGCCCGGTACTGAAGTTGCCGCCCCGGCTGCGGCTAAGGAGCCCGAGCCGCCCGTGGCAACCGAAGGAGCGGCCAATGTTGAGGTCGAGGCTGCGGCTGCCGAAGTCGCCGAGGCGCCGGCTACCGTTGTTCCGGCAGCCGAAAATTCACCGGCCGAAACTGCCCCCGCCGCGCCTCAGGCCGACAGCGGCGGCGGTTCGCTGGCGTTACCTTGCCTGGCCGGCCTTTTGCCATTGTTGGTTGTCGGCTGGTGGGCGACGGTCAGGAAACGGGTTTAGATTTTAATTAAAACCTGTCAGGTTTTTGAAACCTGACAGGTTTTTTGCTTCTTGATCACCTGCTAATCGTAATACTCGGCTTCAGACCAGCCGTGCTCCCCGATTAGGGGGACAAAGGCCACGGGGGCCAACTTCTCCTCAATGAATGTCTCCCCCTGCCGCTGTAAGCGTACCAACTCCTGTTGCCAGCGTGGTCCAATAGGAATGACCAGATTGGCTCCATCTTTCAGTTGAATGGTTAACGGCGCCGGTATTTCCGGGGCGGCTGCCGTAACGATGATACCGTCATACGGAGCGTGTTCTGGCCAGCCATAGCCGCCATCGCTTACCTTGACCTCGACGTTGGTGATGCCAAGCTGGGCCAGGCAGCGTTGCGCTTTCTGGGCCAGCGCTTCAAGACGCTCTACGGTGTAAACCCGGGCGGCCAGTTGGCTGAGAATCGCCGCCTGATAACCCGAACCGGTGCCGATTTCCAGGACAACGGCGTTGCCAGCGGCGGGCAGTTCCAGCGCCTGAGTCATAAAGGCCACGATGTAGGGCTGCGAAATCGTCTGATCTTGACCGATGGGCAGCGGGCCATCGCGGTAGGCCGAGTCCCATAACTCCTCAGCCACAAACAGGTGGCGCGGGATTGTGCGCATCGCCTCCAACACCCGCGGGTCGCTGATGAAGCGGGCCTCCAGTTGTTTCTTCACCATCTCGGCCCTGGCTCGGGCCAGTTCTTCAGATTCATCCCAAGACATAACGGTTCCTCTGTTAGCAAGGTCCCTGCGCCCCTGAGGGGTCCAGGCAAATCTGGATGAATTGGCCGTTCACATTGAGTTGAACCGTGCGTACATAATCGTCCGGTTCAACAATGGTGAAGAAGGTCACGCTGCTAGTGCGGCCCGGCTGCGGCCCGGAACCGGCGTAGCCGTAATAACAGACCTGGGCCGTTTTGCCCTGGGCGGTGATGAAATCGGGCGCCCAATCATCAGCAACCGGTACGGTGGAGTTGTTGGTCAGCAGCAACTCAAGATTGAAACCCTTCATGTGGATTTTGTCGTCAAAGGCGTGGCGTCGGTAAGCCTCGCAAACATCCCCGCCAATGGGCGCACCCCACGGCTCGTAGATATGTTTGCCCACGGCCAGCAGGTACGGGCCGGTAGGGATGGGCGTAGCCCCAACTTGAGGCCCGCCGGTCGCCGGCGTGGCGGTAGGGAACGCCACCATCTCCCGGCTGAACAGATCATCGAGATAGATAGTCCCCGACCCGCTGTAACTATCAGGGGCGTCGTCCAGCACCAGGGCTTGAAACGTGATCGGATAATCAATCACGCCGTTATCGGGGCCGCTGACGTGGCCGGCCGGCCAGGGCTGGCCAGGGTCCAGGATGGCGGTTAGCTCGCGCCAGCCGGTATGGTCGATCTGGCCAAAACTCATTTGCCACGTTTGGCCCCGGGCATCTTTGAGCCAGAGGTTGAGATAGTGACCGGAGTTGTCGCCATAAACCCAGACCGAGATGGCGTTGGGGTCGCCGGCCAGGGGGCGACTCTGCAAAAAGACTACGTAATCGTTACCGGCTGAGGGGAAATTGTAGCTCAAGCGGCCGGCATAGTTGCCGCTGTGGGCCTGCGTATTGACGCGGCTGAGTTCGCCATTGGGCTCGTTGCCCCGCTGCCAACCGCCGGCCTGCTCAAAATCCTGAAAGACGCCCAGGGGTGCCGGCTGCTGAACTGCCGGTTGAGCCTGCGCCTGCGTGGGGGTTGGTGAGGGGGCGGCGGACGGCGCGGCCGTGGGCGTAGCTGTGATCGCTACCGTAGGCGCAGCTACGATGATTTCACAATGACCTTCGCCGGCTGCGCCCGGCCCAAAAAAGTCCATCTGGCCGTCGGCCGGCTGGATATCCAGGCCGTTGGAGATTTCGCGGTTGGTGTACCATTGCACCCGCAGATAATGAGTCCCCGGCTCCAACAGGCCGATGTTGATCCACCAATTCAGGGTGGGGCCGGCCGTCTGGTGATAGTGCAGGCCGCCTCGCTCCGTAATCGGCCGGCCGTCGAGGGAAAAAGTAACCAATTCGCCCAATTGCAGGGCATCGCCGGGGCGCACCAGGGTGGGGCCGGTAATCTTTTGCCCATTCACAAAGGTGCCGTTGGTGGAGCCTAAATCCTCCACCACACAGCCGCTGGCGGTGGTTCTGATGCGAGCGTGCTGGCGGGAAAGGGTTTGATCAGGGATGTGAATATCGCAACCGGAGCCGCGCCCGATGGTCTGATTCAGCTCGGTGACAGAAAAAACTCGGCCGGCATTGGGACCGCGCTGTACAATAAGTTTGATCGGGTTGGGTGATTTGCTCATAAATCGGGTGTCCTCATCGACAAATCTTGAGCGGCTAACAACCTCATGCCCGAGTCTAACACATTATTGCCGCTTTTTCAATTATGTTTTATTCCTATGGGGCGGGATATTGGTCCGGGTAAGTCGAAAGGTTGTTTTTGTGGGCCATTCTCAGTCGTGATATACTTTTCATTTGTTGTTTTTGCTACCGCTGACTTGATGTTCAAGGAGTTTCCGACTTGACTGTTCTGACTGCGCTCTACATTCTGACTGCGCTCTTGCTGGCAATTTACGCATTTAACGCTTGGGTGCTAACGGCTTTATTTTGGAAGCATCGCCACGATTCATCCCCCCCGGCCCCCCCTCTGAAAGAGGGGGTGTTGCCCACTGTCACCGTCCAGTTGCCGATTTTCAATGAGGCGCTGGTCGTCGAGCGTCTGGTCCAGGCCGTAGTACGATTGGATTACCCCCGGGATCGGCTGGAAATCCAAATCCTGGACGACTCGACCGATGAGACGACCGACATTGTCCTGGCCCAGGTGGAGTATTACCGGCAACAGGGCTACAATATCGGCCTGAAGCACCGGTTTGACCGGAGCGGTTTCAAAGCCGGTGCGCTCAAGGAGGGGCTGGAGCAGGCCGGCGGTGAGTTCATCGCCATTTTCGACGCCGACTTTACGCCGGAGCCGGACTTTCTCCAACAAACCATCCCTTATTTTTTGGTCAATGAGCAGTTGGGCTTTGTCCAGACCCGCTGGGGCCACCTCAATCGCAGCTACTCCCGCCTCACGGCGGCGCAGGCCCTGGCCCTGGACGGCCATTTTGCCGTAGAGCAGACCGCCCGCAACCGGTCCGGCCTGCTGATGAACTTCAATGGTACGGCCGGGGTCTGGCGGCGGAGTTGCATTGAAAGCTCCGGTCACTGGCAGGGGGATACTATTTCCGAGGATTTCGACCTGAGCTACCGGGCCCAACTGGCCGGCTGGCAATGCTTGTTCCTGCCCCACGTGGTCGCCCCGGCCGAGATTCCACCCCAACTGGCCGCGTTCAAACGGCAACAGTTCCGCTGGGCCAAAGGCTCGATCCAATGTTTGAAAAAATTGGGCGGGCCGGTGCTGCGCTCCCCCCTGTCCTGGTGGGTCAAGCTGCAGGCGCTGATTCACCTGAGCAGCTACCTGGTCCACCCGTTGATGGTCATTCTGGCCGTTATCATCCCGCTGATGATGATGACCGGCGGCACCGATAAAATCCGCTTTCCCCTGATTTACCTCAGTCTGGTCAGTTTGGGACCGCCGCTGCTCTACGCCGTGGCCCAGATGTGGCTCTATCCGGCTCGCTGGCGGCAACATTACAAGGCGATGGCCCTGCTGATTTTGCTGGGCAGCGGCATTGCCTTGAGCAACACCAAAGCGGTTGTTGAAGCGCTGCTGGGGGTGGGCAACGTTTTCCGGCGGACGCCCAAATTCAAGGTGACCGCCGCGGCGGACCGCTGGCAGGAGAGCAGCTACCGCCTGCCCCTGGACGGTATGGTGGTGGGCGAACTGCTGCTCAGCCTGCACTCCCTGCTGGGGGCCGGGCTGGCTGCGACCAACGGCCACCAGTTTGCGGTGCCCTTTATTTTGCTGTACGCCTTTGGTTTTGGCTACGTCGGCCTGCAAGGGGTGTGGGATGGCCGGCTGGAATTAGGCCATTGGCTCAAAGCCCGCTGGCAAAGCATCACTCGTCGCAGCGAGGCCGGCCGTCCAGTGAGGGCGGGGCGGTAGCCATTAGCCGTGCCGCCGGGCAAAGCGAGCGATCCGTTCTAACGCCTGCTCGATCTTTTCGTAGGCCGTGGCGTAGGAGCAACGCACGTAGCCGGCCCCGCCGATGCCGAAGGCCCGGCCGGGGATGACGGCCACCCGCTCCTCGTCCAGCAGCCGCTCGGCAAATTCGGCGTCGTCCATGCCGGAGCCGCGCACGGAGGGGAAGGCGTAAAAGGCGCCGCGCGGCTCAAAACATTTCAGGCCGATGCTGTTCAGCCCGTCCACAATCAGCCGCCGCCGGCGGTCGTAGCGCTGGCGCATCTCCTCGATGGCTGCTTCCCCATGCTCCAACGCTACCAGGGCCGCGTCTTGCGCCGTGGTGGGGGCGGACATGATGGTATACTGGTGAATCTTCTTCATCGCCCCCAGGATTTCCGGCGGCGCGGCAGCGTACCCCAGCCGCCAGCCGGTCATGGCGTAGGCTTTGGAAAAGCCGCCCAGTAGAATGGTCCGTTCCCACATGCCCGGCAGCGAGGCAAAGCAGACGTGGTCGATGCCGTAAACCAGCCGGTCGTAGATCTCATCAGAGATGACCAGGATATCGTGCTTCTGGGCCACGCGGGCAATCGCCTCCAGGGTCTCCCGCTCCAGGACTGCGCCGGTGGGGTTGTTGGGATAGCCGATGAGCAGGGCTTTGGTATGGCGGGTGATGGCCCGCTCGACCTCCTCGGCGGTGACCTGGAAGTTGTTTTCGACCCGGGTGGCGATCGGCACCGGCGTGCCGCCGGCCAGGCTGACCTCGGCAGTGTAGGAGACAAAGCAGGGCTGGGGCACAATGACCTCGTCGCCGGGGTTGAGGATGGCGGTCAGGGCCAGGTACATGGCTTCAGAAACGCCTACGGTAATCACAAGCTCCAGGGCCGGATCGTATTCAACGTTGTAGAGTCGTTTTAGATGTCTGGAGATGCCGTTGCGCAGCTCGATGGTGCCGTTGTTGGAGGTGTAGTGGGTGTGGCCGGCCCGCAGCGAGGCCATCCCGGCGTCCAGCACGGCCTGGGGGGTAACAAAATCCGGCTCGCCGATGCCCAGCGAGATGACATCATCCATCGTGGCGGCGATGTCGAAAAAGCGGCGAATACCGGATGGTGGAATTTGCTGAACTCGATTGGCAATGAATGAACGCATGCTGATTTTTCTCCCCAAGAAATATAAGTTACACAGAGATGCGCAGAGTTACGCAGAGATGCGCGGAGACAAAAAAAGAATAACTCGGCGTAGCTCTGTGCTTTCTCGGCGGTCTCTGCGTTCCTGTCTTAATGTGGCGGCCTGGCCTATAGCTCCAACTCTCCTTCAATAACTGCCCCGGCTTCGATAAGCTGCTGCCGGTCTGAGGAATTGACCAGCCGAACTTTACCTTTCAGAATAACATTTTCGCCAAACTTAACATCCCCTTTGACGGTCAACGCCGCGCAATCGATTAGCGAGGGCGCGCTGTTGGGAAAACGGGCTTCCATATCATCGATCAGATGGTAGTAAGCCGGGTCCAGATCAATGACCAGATCCGGGTAAGTCCGCTCGGGGTTGGGGATAATATGGTAATCGTCGGTCAAAAGGTAGGCGTCGGAGCGCACGGCCAGCAAATCGTTGTTGGTTTTGACCGGGGCAAAGCGACGACGCGGCACCCGGATGGCCCCGGCCCCCTCGAACACAGCTATGGCTGAACCCATAGCCGTTTCCAGTTGGTAAACCGGAGTAGAATTTTCATCCCGCGGATCGACCGTTTTGCTGTTGCGGATCAGCGGCAAGCCCAAAATATTGCCTTTGGCGGCCATAACCCGTTTCAACGCCGGTAAATTGAGCCAGAGGTTGTTGGTATTGAAATATTTGTGCCGGGTGATATCCTGAAAAGCGGCCATACCTTCGGGCAAACATTGGGCCGACTCCCGCAGAATGAGCTGGCCGCCGGAGCGTTGGGCCAGGTGGCCGCCCTTTTTATCGGCTTCGGTGCGGTCGGCCACTTCCATCATGAAAGGCAGGCGATTTTCTACAAAATAACCCAGGATGGCCGGATCAACCACCGCGCCCAGGTTGTCGGCATTGGCGACAAAGGCATATTCATAGCCGGTCTGCAATAGCCGATCCAGCAGGCCGCTGGTCATCAGGGCGGTGTAGATGTCGCCGTGGCCGGGGGGACACCATTCCAATTCCGGCTCCGGCGGCCAGACCACCGGGCTAAGGTCGGCCTGGGTTACTTTGGGGACTTTGTGCTGTACAAAATCAAGGGGGATGTCGTCACGTTGCAGCTCGGGATAGGCTTTGAGCCGGGCCAGCGAGTCGGTCCGGGTGGCAAAGCTGTTCATCAACACCAGCGGCAACCCGGCGGTGATGGCCTGCCGGGCGATGATATCCAGAAAGGTCAAATCGTTTTTGACCACCAGCAGCGACTTGGCCCGATCCAGCCCCATGCCGGTACCCAGGCCGCCATTGAGTTTGAAAATGACGGTTTTCGGCAAAGCGGCGCGGCCGATTGCCGCCAGCGCCTCAGAGAAAGTTTCGGCGTCGGGGAGGCTCTGCACCGGTTCGATCTCGCTTTCGGGAATGAAGCCGGTGTGGCCTTCGACCAGTTGGCTGTAGTAATATTTGAAGGTCGCAATGACGATCTCCGGCAGCCCTTCAGCCTGCATCCGGGCGGCAAACGGAGCAAATTGTTGGGCAATGTCAGTCATTTATTGCTCCAGAAACTCGACCAATTGGTCAGGACTGGTCACCCGAATACCGTAAGCCTGGTTGATCAACTGGGCCATCTCTTGCAGGATTTTGACGATGTCGAGACGTGAGCCCCTGATCTGGTTCTGGAGATAGACGTCGCCTTTGCCGGCGTCGCCCATATTGGCCTGGCGGTCGATCAGAATATCGAGATTGCGGAGATGGGTTTTGATGCGGGTCAACATCGACTCTAACTGGCCTTCCCAAATTTGCAGATCAAAATCGTCCAGGGAGTCCAGCAGGCGGTTGTTGCCCTGCGGCGGCTGGGCCGTCGGCGGAATTTTTATGCTGATGGCCTGGCCTCGCGCCAGCTCATTCTTGCGAATTTTAAGGAAGTTGTCGGTCGCGCCGAAAAGCCATTTCAACTCCGCATTGACCAAATTCTGCTGTTCTGCCGGCAAGCCAAATTGGGTCACGACGCTGGCAATAACCGAACCACCCAAAGCAATCGGGCTGACCGTTTTCTTCTTGCGTAGATCCAGAACTAGACCGCCCGCCGGCGCCGGCGCGGCTTCAGGCTCGGGCGCGGGAACCTTTGACTCGGTCACAATTTGCTTGCCACTGCCGGCTTCAGATAGAGACGCTCCGCCGACGAGTTTATGCAATACTTCGGCTAGTTGGTTGAACTTATCCGGGGAGGCCGATTCATTGAACTCAATCCATTGAATCCCGGCCAGTTGGTATTCCATCGCCACCGGAATTGGGGTGGGCCGCCAGATTAGCGGCACAATCTGCTTTTGATACCGCTGGGCCAGGTCTACCTCTTTGCGCACATTGACCGAGGCGGTGGAGTCGGGTGAGACGGCCAGCACGAACACCTTACAATCGCGGATGCCTTCCACAATTTGGCTGGGCCAGTGGGTGGCCACGCCGATGTTCTCGCGGTCATACCAGGCCGAGATGCCCCGGCCGGTCAATTCTTGGTACAACTGTTTGATGAAGGCTTCGTCTTTGCGAGAGTAACTGATAAAAACATCCTGGCCGGCCGGTTTGGCGGCCGGCTCGGCGCCGGCGACAGCCGGTTGGGGCGGCGCAGCTTCGACCGCCGGGACGTCGGACTCCGGCTTGGCCAGGCCGCTGGCGGCAAATTGGGCCGGAAAATCCGCGGCAATCCGCGCCATCAATTGGTTGACCAGGTTGTGATCTTGACAATATTGGGCCAGAGTTTGGGCTTTCCGTTTGAAGCTCATGCCCGCTTCAAATTGGGGAGCAACTTCTGGGAAATGATCTTCGATGAAGAATACAAAATCCTCTTCATCGGCAAAGATTGAGGTCATCAAATTGCGGATGTCGGCGTTGCTGTATTGGCTCATTGCCCCGGCTCCTTTATTTTGGAATCTGTTGAACTGAAACAAACTCACCTCATTTTAGCATAGCTTTAAGCTGGCTACAATTTTGCCGGAATTGCGCTTCACCCAGGTGAGAAAATAGAAAACTCCGCCGCATCGATCAGGCAGCGGAGTTTTTTACTCGTTCCCAAACTCAGTTTGGGAACGAGTAAAACAGGGAGTGAGAATCAAGCCATCTTATTCAACGGCCTCAGCTTGACTGCCGACGACCACAAATTTCTTTTTGACCGTCTTGACTGCATCCTGGAAGCGATTGAGGGTTTCGTCGATCAGGGCGTCGGTGTGAGCTTCACACAGGAACCAGGGTTCGCGAGCATCTGGCTCAGGCCAGACGCCGTTTTCATACAACTCAAACATCATAGCGTCATAGAGAGCAGTATCGTGGTGAACCAGGCCGCGCGAGTCTTTGATTTCGGTCTTGGTAATCAGGAAGCCCTGCATATTGGGGTGGCCGCTCAGTTGATGCGGGATATCGGCGTCGCTTAGAATTTCGCCCAGGCCGCTCTTGAGTCGCTGGCCCCGTTTAGCCAGTTCGGCCAGCACGGGCGTTTCGGCCAGGATATCCAGCACGGCGTTGGCCGCGGCCATGCTGATGGCGTTGCCGCCAAACGTGCCGGCGTGGGCCAGGCTGCCGGGACCGATGATATCCATAATATCCCGCTTGCCGCCAAAAACCGCCACCGGAAAGCCATTACCCAAACTCTTGGCGTAGGTGGACAGATCCGGTATCACCCCGTAAACTTCGCGCGCCCCGCCATTGGCCAGCCGGAAACCGGTCTTGACCTCGTCGAAGATCAAGACAATCCCGTATTGGTCGCACAACTGGCGCAGGTGGGCCAGAAAACCAGGGGCTGGCTCCAGACCGGCCACATTGCCCATGCACGGCTCGGTGATGATGGCGGCCAACTGGCTATAATTATCCTTGACCGCCCGTTCGACGGCCTCAAAATCGTTGAATGGGACGGTAATCACGTATTCCCGGATGCCTTTGGGAATACCGGAACCGACCTGAACCGGAACCGGGTTGCGCCGCGACCCCATCGAGCCGACGTGGGAGGAGGCGGTGCTAAAGAGGGCGTAATCGTGCATGCCGTGATAGTGCCCCTCAAATTTGATAAATTTTTCCCGGCCGGTATAGCCGCGGGCTACCCGCAGGGCGTGCATGGTGGCTTCGGTGCCGGTATTGGTAAAGCGTAACATCTCCAGCCCGGGGATCATCGCCACCAGTTTTTCGGCCACAATGACCTCCATCTCGGTGGCCGTGGCAAAAACGGCCCCGTTGGCCATGGCTTTGGCCGCAGCTTGGTTGACCCGCTCGTCGGCGTGGCCTAAGATGATGGGCCCCCAACCCAGCCGGTAATCAATAAACTCGTTACCGTCGGCATCCCACACTTTGGCCCCTTTGCCGCGAGCCAGCACCGGCGTACTGTCAGGTCCCCAATAGCGAAAATTTGAACTAACGCCTTTGGCCAGAACTTTCATCGCTCGGTCGAAGATAGCTTGAGCTTTTTGTCTGGTCGGCATGATGAATAACCTCCTGTGATAATTGTGAATAGTGAAGTGTGAACTATGAATGACGAACTGTGAATTTAGACAGATCAACTTTGGGTGAAAACAGCGGCCTAATGTTATGACCCTGACCCAATTCAAATTTCACGGTGGCGTTGTCAGACAAAATGGCTGGGGTAACGTCCTGGCGTCATTGTCAGTTGTCCTGATTTTATAATTCGGATCAGGGCCGATCTGTCTACATGGGGACAAGCGAATGGGGCGCTCGCGCCGGGATAAGCATCACCGCCCGCGCCGGAGTGGTATGCAGCAAGGCAACTCAGTGGGCATGCCGCTAAGGGCGGTTGGACAGAGGTAAACTCAGCCAAACACCTCCCCAAGGGCCGCAGCTCCATAGTTCACCCAAAGGACGAGTTGGCCTGATTTACCGTAACCGCTAACCCTATTTTTGCCATAAGAGCTGGATCAATACGGTTGGATGAGTACCGCGAGAATGGACAATGTTTCCAATAAACCCATTTTAACCGGGAGGCAAGAATGGAGCAAGCTAAGGCGGCTTTTTTAATTGACGGTTTGTCCGGTTTTAGTTATACTTAGGTCCACGTAGCAACCCTTTCTCGCATCTCCTATTCCCGTCTACAAATCAGATAGAGCAGCATTCGCTGGCTTGAAAGGAGTTGTCTTTTGGCCGAAATTGACGTTGAACTCCAAAATGTCACCAAAAAGTTTGGCGACTTTGTGGCCGTAGAAAATGTTTCGCTCCAGATTGAAGATGGCGAATTCTTCTCTCTGTTGGGCCCCAGCGGCTGTGGCAAGACCACCTGTTTGCGGATGATCGCCGGTTTTGAACTGCCCAGCGCCGGCGAAATCATGATCCACGGCAAGCCAATGGGCAACACCCCGCCGTACAAACGCCCCGTTAACACCGTATTTCAAAATTATGCCCTCTTTCCCCATATGACCATCTATGAAAATGTGGCGTTTGGACTGGAAATGAAGAAAGTGCCCGGCGCCGAAATCAAGCAGCGGGTCAATGAAACGCTGGAAATGGTCCGTTTGCCGGAACTAGCCAATCGCAAGCCGCGGCAGTTATCCGGCGGGCAACAGCAGCGGGTAGCCCTGGCCCGGGCTTTGGTCAACCGGCCCCGGGTACTCCTATTAGACGAACCTTTGAGCGCCCTGGATTTGAAACTACGCAAAGCGATGCAGTTGGAGCTTAAGGAGTTGCAGCAGCGCGTCGGCATCACATTTGTCTTTGTTACCCACGACCAAGAAGAGGCGATCACGATGTCTGACCGGATTGCGGTGATGAACGATGGTCTGATTCTGCAAACGGGCGATCCAGTGGAAATTTACGAGCGGCCCAACAGCCGCTTTGTGGCCGATTTTATTGGGGAGACCAACTTCATCGAGGGGGCAGTGGTCGAGGCCAGTCCGGCCAAAACCATAGTTGACCTGGGCGCAGGCGTGCAGATTGCGGCCCGCGGGGCGGCTGATCTCAACCCTGGCCAGATGGTTACCGTGGCCATCCGGCCGGAGAAGATGTCACTGCAGACCGATAGCGTGGCCGGTAACGGCACGTGTGTACCGGCTCTGGTCCAAGAAGCCGTTTACATCGGCACCGACACCCGCTACACCATGAGTCTGGCCGAGCGGCACCGGGTGGTTGTTCGTATCCAGAATGTGGGCAGTAATGTGGCGGAAAGCCGGCCTCATCGGCGGGGGGACCAGGTTTGCCTTTACTGGGCCACCGATAGCGCCCTGGTGCTGACCAATTAATCCCACGCTCCGGGCTAACGAAAGGCGCAATAATGCAACAAGCTGGCCGACAAAATAAAGGTTTGCTGGCGTTATTGTTATCTCCCACCGGTTTCTGGCTGGGTCTCTTTTTTATCGCCCCCCTGATCGTGGTGCTGGTGGTTAGCTTTAGCCGGCGCTCGTTGACCGGCGTAGTCGAATACACCTTCACCCTCGACAATTACATCCGCGTGTTCAGCGAGCCGATTTATCTGCGAATCCTGTGGAAATCGGTCTGGTTAGCCATTCTCAATACGGCTTTGTGTCTGCTGATAGGCTATCCCTTTGCTTTTTACATTGCTCGCCAAAGCCCCAGCCGGCAGCGGCTGTTGATTTTTCTGGTGATGGTCCCGTTTTGGACCAATTTTCTGGTGCGCACCTATGCCCTGATCTTCATTGTCCGGGATACCGGCATTGTCAACAACTTCCTCATCAGCCTGGGAGTGGTGGATCAGCCGCTGCAAATTATGTTTACCCAAACCGGCGTTATGCTGGGGATGGTGTATGGTTATCTGCCTTTTGCCGTCCTGCCGCTCTACGCCTCGATTGAGCAGCTCGATTTCAACTTCGTCCAGGCGGCGCAGGATTTGGGCGCCAATAACGTTAAGGTTTTCACTCGAATTGTCTTACCGCTGACCATGCCAGGCGTGGTGGCGGCGGCCATCATCACCTTTATCCCGACGTTAGGAGCGTATGTGACGCCCGATTTGATGGGCGGCGGCAGCACGTTCCTGATTGGCAATTTGCTACAACAACAGTTTATGACGGTGCGGGATTGGCCTTTTGGCTCGGCTTTGGGCATCATCCTGATGGTGATGGTGCTAGCCGCCACCATGTTTTACTTCCGTGTTGGCGGCAGCCGGTCGGCTTGAAGCGGCGATAAATCTGACCGCCGACTACTGAAAAAAGGAGGTACTCAGTAAATGAATCTTCAGGATTTTCCGGGTCATAGCATCGTTTGTAGGGGCGGACAGCCGTCCGCCCCTACGAGATATCGAGGTCACCCCCGGAAATCTCCAGAGTGTCTGATAATTTGCGGCTGTCTGCTGTCCGTTGTCCGCGGTCGCAAGGTTCAGGTTGAGCAATTTTGACTAATAAGAGGAAGGAAGGATGAGCTTTCGATCAGCTACTCTACCGGCACAACGGCATAGTTCAGGGGTGGCGTTTTTGTTGGCGGCGGTTGCCTTTGGTTTGGCGCTGGCCGGCGCGGCCGCCGTTTTCGTCGGCCTGGTGAATCTGGACAAAGCCAGCAGTTACGCCTTAATTCCATTAGGGGGCCTTGTGTTTGTGGGCAGCACGGTTTGGGGGGCGCGGACGCTTCGGG
>CAYZHI010000028.1:0-4734 GCA_964477335.1 uncultured Caldilineaceae bacterium
CTACCGGCCCTTTCCCCAGGCCGTGCCCAAATATCCGGTCATCGATACAGCCAACTGCACCTACTTTGAGCGAGGCAAATGCAAGGCCTGCCAGATCTTCTGCCCCACCAGCCCCAAATCCATCGACTTTGAACAACAGGACGAGTTGTTGCAACTGGACGTGGGCAACATCATCCTGGCCACCGGCTTTGACCTGTTCGACGCCCGCCGGATTACGCAATACGGCTACGGCCGCCTGGCCAACGTCTTCACCAGCCTGGAATTCGAGCGGATGTGCAACGCCGCCGGCCCTACCAACGGCGACGTGGTCATGCGGGATGGGGTGTCCAAACCGGAGGCGGTGGCCATCATCCACTGCGTGGGCAGCCGCGACCGGAACTACAACAACTACTGCTCGGTCATCTGCTGTATGCAGAGCCTCAAGTTTGCCCATCTGGTTAAGGAACGCACCGGCGCCGAGGTCTACAACTGCTACATCGATATGCGAACCGCCTTTAAGGATTACGATGAGTTTTACCAGAAGGTGTTGTCTGAGGGCGTCCACTTCATTCGCGGCCGGGTGGCCGAGGTAACCGACGCCGCCCGCATGGCCGGTGAGGAAGGCAAGCTCATCATCCAGGTGGAAGATACCTTTATGGGTAAGCAGCGGCGCATCCCGGTGGATATGGTCATTCTGTCGGCGGCGCTGGAGCCGCGACGGGACTCCAAAGAAGTGGCGCACCGCTTTGGCATTTCTTGCAGCACTAACGGCTGGTACATCGAGAAGCATCCCAAGCTCGACCCGGTGGCGACCATGACCGAAGGCATCTTCATTGCCGGCTGCGCCCAAGGGCCCAAAGACATCCCGGCCAGTGTATCGCAAGGCGCGGCCGCGGCAGCCCGCGTGCTGGGCCGGATCCAAAAGGGTGAACTGGCCCTGGAACCGGTCCGGGCCAGCGTCATCGAGGAGTTGTGTTCCGGCTGCCGCATCTGCAACAACATGTGCCCGTTCAACGCTATCGTTTTCCTGGAGGACAAGAAGGTGACCGAGATCAACCCGGCCCTGTGCCAGGGCTGCGGCACTTGTGTGGCGGCCTGTCCCTCCGGGGCGATCACCGGCACGCAATTCAGCAACGAGCAGGTGCTGGCCCAACTGAAAGGTTTACTGATGGTCATCAAACCGAATGGCCGGACCAAAGTGGCTGTACCCGAGCCTGAGTTGGCCTGATTGGAGATAAGTTATGACTGAAAAATTCGAACCCTTGATTATCGGTTTTACCTGTAACTGGTGCAGTTACCGGGCCGCCGACCTGGCCGGCATCTCCCGCGAGAAATATCCGCCCAACGTCCGGCTGATCCGGTTGATGTGTTCCGGTCGACTCGATCCCACCTTTGTGCTCAAGGCGCTGGCCGGCGGAGCCGATGGCGTATTGATCACCGGCTGCCACCCCGGCGAATGTCACTATCTGGAACAGAACTACAAGGCGCTGCGGCGCTATATGCTACTAAAGCGGATGTTAGCTCAGTTCGGAGTTGAGCCGGGGCGAGTCAAACTGATCTGGGCCAGCGCCGCCGAAGGTGTGCGCCTGGCCCGCGAAATCGGCAAGATGGTGGAGGAAATCCGGGCGCTGGGGCCGCTGAACTGGCCAGTCGTGGTGGATGGCAACGGGGCCAAATTGGCCGAAGAAGTTTCCAGGGAGGTGGTCGCATGACTGAAAATGGCAAACCCAAATTTGGGATGTACTGGGCCTCCTCGTGCGGCGGCTGTGAAATTGCCGTCCTGAATATCGGTGAAAAGATTCTGGATGTCGATGCGATCTTCGATATTGCCTTCTGGCCGGTGGCCGCCGACTTCAAATATGAGGACGTGCGCGGCTATCCCGATGGCTACATCGACCTGTGCCTGTTCAACGGGGCTATCCGCAACTCGGAAAATGAGGAGATGGCCCACTTGCTGCGCCAAAAATCCAAAGTTCTGGTTGCCTTTGGCTCGTGCGCCTACGAAGGCTGCATCCCGGCTTTGTCGAATCTGACCAGCAAAGAGGCCACCTACCGGGCGGTCTACCTGGATAACCCCTCGACCGACAATCCCAACGGGACGCTGCCGCAACGGGTCACCCAAGTGCCGGAAGGCGAACTGGAAATTCCCAGCTTCTACCATACGGTCAAATCGCTGGATCAGGTGGTGCCGGTTGACTACTACGTACCGGGCTGCCCGCCGGAACCGCACCAGATCTGGGCGGTGCTGCAAGTGGTGGTGGCCGCGCTGACCCAAGGGGCGGAGCTGCCGCCCAAAGGCTCGATCGTCGGCGCAGGCCAGGTGGCCGTTTGCGAAGAATGTCCGCTGGAGAAGCATGAAAAGACCATCGACCGCTTCTACCGCCCCTATGAGAAAAAGCCGGAGCCGGGTTTATGCCTGTTAGAGCAGGGTATTGTCTGCTTGGGACCGGCCACCGTCAGCGGCTGCGGGGCGCTTTGCCCGCAGGTTGGCATGGGCTGCCGGGGCTGCTATGGCCCGCTGCCCGGGGTGGAGGATCAGGGCGCCAGAATATTGACGGCGATAGCGTCGGTGGTTAATGTGGGCAAAACTGGTGAAGATGAACATGCCATCGAGAAAAAACTGGGGGAGGTGCTCGATACCATCGCCGACCCGGCCGGTACGTTCTACCGCTTCAGCATGGCCCACTCGATCCTACGCCGCGCCCGCGTCCCCGGCAACGGGACCAAGAAAGGAGACGCGCAATGAAAAAAGTAAGCATTGACCCGATCACCCGTCTGGAGGGGCACGGCCGGATCGACATCTTTCTCAACGAAGAGGGCGATGTGGCCAACGCCTATTTCATCATCCCGGAGTTGCGCGGCTTTGAGCAGTTCTGCGTGGGCCGGCCGGCCGAAGAGATGCCCCGCATCACCAATCGCATCTGTGGCGTGTGCCCCGAAGCGCACCACATGGCTGCCACCAAAGCCCTGGATGCTCTCTTTCACGTGGAGCCAGCCGCGGTGGTTAAAAAGGTGCGCGAGCTGTTCTACTCCGCCTTCTACGTGACCGACCACACCACCCACTTCTACGCCCTGGGCGGTCCCGACTTTGTGATGGGACCCGACGCGCCGCCGGCCGAACGGAACATCCTGGGGATTGTGCACAAGGTCGGGGTGGAAATCGGCAAGCAGGTGATCAACTGCCGCATCCGCAACCACGATGTCATCAAGATGCTGGGCGGGCGGGGCGTTCATCCGGTGGCCGGGCTGCCGGGCGGCTGGAGCCAGCCGGTCACCCCGGAGATGCAGCCCAAAATCGAAGAAGCAGCCAAACAAAACGTGGAGTTTGCCCTGTTCAGCCTGAAGCTCTTTGAGGATATCGTCCTCGGCAACAAAGCCTACGTCGACCTGATTCTGTCCGACGCTTTTACGGAGCGCACCTACTACATGGGCACGGTTGATCAAAACAATCACATCAACTTCTACGACGGCCAGATTCGGGTGGTCGACCCCGACGGGAAAGAGTTCGTCAAATACAATTCGACTAATTACCGGGAGCACATCGCCGAGCACGTTGAGCCGTGGACGTATCTCAAGTTCCCCTTCCTCAAAGGCGTTGGTTGGAAAGGTTTTGTCGACGGCAAAGACAGCGGGCTTTACTGCGCCACGCCGCTCTCCCGGCTGAACGCGGCCGACGGTATGGCCACCCCCAAAGCCCAAGAAGCGTTTGAAAAGTTCTACGAGACGCTGGGCAGTAAAAAGGTCAATGGGCGCTACCAGCCGGTGCACCACCGGCTGGCCACCCACTGGGCCCGCCTGGTCGAGCTGCTCTACGCCGCCGAACGCATGGTGGAACTGGTCCAGGATCCGGAGATCACCGATCCTAACGTCCGGCCTGTGGTCAAAAACAAGCCTGATGAGGGCGTCGGTAGTGTCGAAGCGCCACGGGGTACGTTGACGCACCACTACTGGACGGACGACAAAGGTATCCTGACCAAAGTCAACCTGGTAGTGGGGACAACTAATAACTACGCTCCGCTGGCTTTGTCGGTGAAAAACACGGCCACTTCCCTCATCAATAAGGGAACCGTGATCACCGAAGGGCTGTTGAACCGGGTCGAGATGGCCTTTCGCTCCTACGACCCGTGTATGTCCTGCGCCACCCACTCGCTGCCCGGCCAGATGCCGCTGGAGTTGACCATCCGCGACGCTGACGGCAATGTGGTTGAGCAGTTGAGCCAGTATATCTAGACAAAGGCTGAGAATGAGGAGATTAGGGATTCACTTCAATCTCCTAATCTCCAATCTCTATTTACAGCGACGTTAATGAAAACATTGGTTCTTGGCCTGGGCAATCCCATTTTGACCGACGACGGGGTGGGTGTACGAGTAGCTGAGGCGGTCCGGGCTGCCTTGCCTCTGGACACAACCATCGAGGTCAGCGAGGTCAGCGTGGGCGGCCTGCGGCTGATGGAGCGGGTGGTGGGTTATGATCGGGTCATTCTGATCGACGCCATGCATCAGGCCTATCAAGCTGACGCGGGACCCCAGCCTGGCGCCATCCACCGGCTGACCCTGGCCGACCTGCGCCGGATCAGTCCCACCCAGCACAGCGCCTCGGCCCACGATACCAGCCTGGCCACAGCCCTGGAGCTGGCCGACCGGATGGGACTACCCTTGCCGCAGGAGTTCATCATCTACGCTGTTGAGGTGCAAAATGTAACCGATTTTGGCGACGAGCCAACGCCGGCCGTGGCTGCCGCCATACCTCAGGTA
>CAYZHI010000028.1:4744-5871 GCA_964477335.1 uncultured Caldilineaceae bacterium
TTAAAAGGAGAGGAACTATGATCTCACCCGAACTTGTCCGCCGCTATCCGTTCTTTGCCGGATTAAGCGACGATCAAATTGTAACCCTGGCCAATGTGGGCCAGGAAATCAAAGTAGCAGCCGGGGAATATCTTTTTAGGGAGGGGGATGTCCTGAACGGCTTTTATCTGGTCAGTGAAGGTGAAGTGGCCATCCTGCTGGAAGTCCCCGATCAGGAGGTCCAGCAATCGGTGGCAGGCCAGCTTACCGGTGAGCTGCAAACCAAAGGGGTCGTGATGAGCACCATTGGTCCGGGCGAAGTGTTGGCCTGGTCCGCTTTGGTGCCTCCCCGTGAATCAACCGCCAGCGCCCAGGCCACCAAACCGACGCAACTGCTTCTATTTGATTGCCAGAAGTTGCTCACCGTGTTTGAAGAAGATTGCCGTTTTGGCTACAAAATGATGCAGAAGATGGCCCAGGTAGTGCGACAACGGCTACATGATATGCGAATCGAGTCATTGGCGCATATGGTGGGGTGATAACGACTGCTTAAAAGGACTTCTTCCATTTGACAGGCGGCGCGTGGACCTGTCGGATGCCTGCATACGGCCGTTTCCCACCGACGGATAATCAGAGCCGAACAATGGCCTGATTGTCACGGTGGGGACGGCCTTTTTTTCTCTGACTACCAATTATTTGTGACCAATCGCAAAATCATTACAATGTCGCTAATAAAAATATCGAGGTGATGGATGAAAGTTCCCGTTGTCAAAGAGATTTTAAGCGCCAATGATCAGATCGCCGCGGAAAATCGAGAACTGTTTGACCGGCATAACCTATTTGTGTTAAACCTGATGGCCTCTCCCGGCGCGGGCAAAACTAGCTTCATTCTGGCTACGGTCGACCGGCTGCCAGAGGATATCCGCCCGGGCGTTATCGAAGGGGACGTGGCCTCCAGCATCGACGCCGACAAAATTGCGGCCCAGGGTGTGGCGGTGGTGCAAATCAATACCGGCGGCGGCTGCCACCTGGACGCCCCGATGATCCGCGCGGCCCTGCCCAACCTGCCGCTGCCGGAGATAAATCTGCTCTTTATCGAGAATGTCGGCAACCTGATTTGCCCGGCCGATTTTGCCCTGGGGGCTAAC
>CAYZHI010000028.1:5881-16794 GCA_964477335.1 uncultured Caldilineaceae bacterium
CTGTGGTCGTCGCCAGTGTGGCTGAGGGAGACGACAAGCCCTACAAATACCCTGGCATGTTCGCCGCCGCCGACGTGGTCATCCTGAACAAGGCTGACCTGATCGAGGTGTTTGAATTTGACGTTGACTTTTTCCGGCGCGGTTTGGAGATGGTCAACCCCGGTGTGCCCACCTTCATCCTGTCGTGCAAGAATGGCGAGGGGGTCGAGGCGTGGGTAAACTGGCTGTTACTCAAACGGGCGGATTTTGCAGCATAGGGTCTGAGTCGTCGGGGCTTGAGGATTGGGAACTAAGGCAAATTCCGCACCTGACCGGCAACGTCTGAAGGTCGAGATTCACGGCGCAGTGCAGGGGGTCGGCTTCCGGCCCTTTGTCTACCGGCTGGCCACAGAATTAGGGTTGACCGGCTGGGTCATCAACGACACCCGCGGCGTCTTCATTGAGGTGGAGGGACCGTCGCCGGTTTTGGCTCGCTTTTTGGAACGACTACGTGCCGAAAAGCCGCCTCGCTCGATGATCCACTCCCTGGACTCGGTCTGGCTCGAGCCGGCCGGCTTCGACCGCTTCGAAATCCGGCGCAGCGACCATGTCGGGGCCAAAACTGTGCTGGTGCTGCCCGACATCGCTGCTTGCGCCGACTGCCTGGCGGAGGTGCTCGATCCGGCCGACCGCCGCTTCCGCTATCCTTTCACCAACTGCACTAACTGCGGTCCTCGTTTCAGCATCATCCAGGCTCTACCCTACGACCGGCCCAACACTACCATGCGCCATTTTGTGATGTGCCCGGCCTGCCAGGCGGAGTACCAAAACCCCCTCGACCGGCGCTTTCACGCCCAGCCCACCGCCTGTCCGGTCTGTGGACCGCAGCTCGATTTACGATTTACGATTTACGATTTACGATTGATCGGGAACGATGATCCTCAACCCAAAGGGCAAGGGCCGTCAATCGGTAATTTTGCGGCTTTATGCCGGGCGGCCGCGGCCATTCGCGATGGTCAGATTGTGGCGGTAAAAGGCTTGGGTGGTTTTCATTTGATGGTGGATGCGGGCAACGCTGCAGCCGTGGCGCGATTGCGGGCGCGAAAACCGCGGCAAGACAAACCGTTTGCGGTGATGGCCCAACATTTGCCGCAGGCCCGCACCCTCTGCCAGATTTCTCCCCTGGCCGAATCTATGTTGACCTCGCCTGAAGCGCCGATTGTGCTCCTGCCGCGCCAACCGGACAGCCCGATTGCTCCCAACGTGGCCCCGGACAACCCCAACCTGGGGATCATGCTGCCTTACACTCCGCTGCACCATTTGTTACTACAAGAAGTAGGCCGGCCCATCGTGGCCACCAGCGGCAACCTGACCGACGAACCGATCTGCATCGACGAGGCGGAGGCCCGGCAACGGCTGGGCCATATCGCCGACCTGTTTCTGGTCCACAACCGCCCCATCGAGCGGCATGTGGACGACAGCGTCGCCTGGATCGTTGGCAGAGAGCCGCGACTGCTGCGCCGGGCCAGGGGCTATGCCCCGCTGCCGGTGCTGCTTTCGGCCAAAGCGCCGACTATCCTGGCCGTCGGGGCGCATCTCAAAAACACAGTCGCCCTGAGCATCGAGAATCAGGTCTTCGTCAGCCAACATATCGGCGACCTGGAAACGGCCGAGTCGCTGGCTGCTTTCGAGCGAACCATTGCCGATTTTTTGCGCCTCTACGAAGCTACCCCCGTAGCCATCGCTCACGATCTGCACCCGGATTATTTATCGACAAAATGGGCTAAAGAGCAGCAGGGGAGCAGAGGAGCAGGGGAGCAGGGGAGAGAGGGGGTGAATCAAACGTCCCCCTACTCCCTGCCCCCTTGCCGCTTAATTTCCGTGCAACACCACCATGCCCACCTGGCGGCCTGCCTGGCCGAAAACGGGGTCGAGGGGCCGGCGCTGGGCGTGACCTGGGACGGCACCGGCTACGGGGTTGACGGGACGATCTGGGGCGGCGAGTTCCTGCTGGGCGATGCGGCCGATTTTGAGCGGGTAGCCCATGTGCGCCCCTTCCGCCTGCCCGGCGGCGAGGCCGCAGTCAAACAACCCCGCCGCGTTGCCCTGGCTTTGTTGTGGGAACTGTACGGCGACGACTGCCTGGGCTGGGAGGATTTGGCCCCAATTGGCTCATTCAAGCCGAGCGAACGCCGGCTGCTGGCGCAGATGCTGGCCCGCGGCCTGAACTCGCCCGTCACCACCAGCGCCGGACGCCTGTTTGACGGCATTGCCGCTTTGATCGGTCTACATCAGCAGGTGAGCTTTGAAGGGCAGGCGGCGATGGCGCTGGAGTTTGCGGTGAATCCGGCGATAAATGAGACATATTCAATCACCATTTTAAAGGATGAAGGCGGAGGGCTGAAGGCTGAAAATTTAAAATTCAGCCCTCAGCCTTCATCCCTCATCCTTGATTGGGGGTCGCTGATTGAAGCCATTCTGGTCGACCGGCGCGCCGGAATCGAACCGGGAATCATCTCGGCCCGTTTTCATAACGCTTTGGTTCAAGCCATCCTGGCCGTGGCCGAACTGATCGGGGAACGGCGCGTAGCCCTGACCGGCGGCTGTTTTCAAAACCGTTTTTTAACAGAGCAAACTGCCCAACGCCTGACCCAGGCCGGCTTTGAAGTTCTCCTTCACCGCCAGGTGCCGCCCAATGACGGCGGCATTAGCCTGGGGCAGATCGCCGTAGCCGCGGCTCGATTGAGCAAACCAAGCCAGCCGGCTGGCGATGGATAGTTTGGTAAAACGAGGGCAATGAAGTAGAATCAACGTTTAATAGTTAAGCGGCGGAGGTAGCTAATGTGTTTAGGCGTACCGGGTAAAGTGATCAAAATTGAAGAGAATCCGTTGGGTATGACGATGGGCCGGGTTGATTTTGCCGGCATTACCAAAGATGTCTGCCTGGCCTATGTGCCGGAAGTGCAGTTGGGAGATTACGTCATCGTTCATGTCGGCTTTGCCATCAGCGTTGTCGATGAGGAAGAGGCCATGCAGGTGTTTGAATATCTAAAAGAAATGGACGAACTGGCCGAATTGGAAATCCAACAACCCGGCGACCATTGAAGTGCAACTAAAATAGGAGAATAACAGTGATCAGCAGTATAACCGATACCACCACCCTGAACAACGGGGTCAAAATGCCCTGGCTGGGCTTTGGCGTTTTCAAGATGGAAGACGGAGCTGAAACAGAGCAGTCCGTGGCCACAGCCCTGGAGGCCGGTTACCGAAGCATCGATACCGCCGCCGTCTACGGTAATGAAGAAAGCGTAGGCCGGGCCATCAAAACCAGCGGCCTGCCCCGCGAGGAACTTTTCATCACTACCAAAGTCTGGAACTCCGACCAGCGCACGGGCGCAACCCTGGCCGCGTTTGAAACCAGTCGTAAAAAACTGGGGCTCGACTACATCGATCTCTACCTGATCCACTGGCCGGTGGCCGGTTATTATAAAGCAACCTGGCAAGCCCTGGAACAACTCTACGCCGAGGGCGTGGTTCGGGCGATTGGGGTCAGCAATTTCCATATCCACCATCTGAAAGATCTCTTTGCCGGCAGCGACATCAGGCCCGCGGTCAACCAAGTTGAGTTTCATCCCTATCTGCTGCACCAGGAGCTACGCCAATTTTGTAGCGAACACCAG
The DNA here is from genome assembly GCA_964477335.1 of uncultured Caldilineaceae bacterium. GTDB lineage: Bacteria > Chloroflexota > Anaerolineae > 4572-78 > J111 > CAYNLK01. The sequence goes on from CAYZHI010000028.1 coordinate 9,541, forward strand.
ATCCAGTTTGAGGCCTGGAGCCCGCTGGCCAGGGGCAAAATTACCAACGACCCGGCCATTGTCAACCTGAGCCGGAAATATGGCAAGTCACCGGCCCAACTGGTAATCCGCTGGGATTTGCAACACCAGGTAGTCACTATCCCCAAATCCAGCACGCCTCAGCGGATTGTCGATAATACGGCTGTGTTCGATTTCGAGATTTCGGCCGATGATATGGCCCAACTCGATAGTCTTAATCGGAACGAACGCACTGGCCCCGACCCCGACAATTTCAATTTTTAGGCTCAGATGGCCTAGGGATGCCGTTGCTACGGTCAAAAATTGGATCTACTGAGACTCAATAGCGCGAGTTCAGGTTTGGCCGGCAAAGTGGGGGAACCATTTGAATGAAATATATTGACGAATATCGAAACGAAGCTGATGCGCAGAAATTTATCCAGGCGATCCGGCAGCAAGTAACCCGCCCCTGGACGATTATGGAGATTTGCGGCGGGCAAACCCACACCATCATCAAATTCGGCATCGACCGCCTGCTGCCGGAGGAGGTGACGCTGGTGCATGGCCCTGGTTGCCCCGTTTGTGTCACCCCGCTGGAGTTGATCGACAAGGCGCTGGTTATCGCCCGCCGGCCGGAGGTGATCTTTACCTCCTTTGGCGATATGCTGCGGGTGCCCGGCTCAACCACCGACCTCCTCAGCGTCAAAGCGCAGGGCGGCGACGTGCGCATGGTTTACTCGCCGCTGGATGCGGTTAAGCTGGCCCAGCAAAATCCCGACCGGCAGGTAGTTTTCTTTGCCGTGGGTTTTGAAACCACCGCCCCGGCCAACGCGATGGCTGTCTGGCAGGCCAAACAGATGGGCCTGACCAATTTCTCGATTCTCTGCTCCCACGTGCTGGTGCCCCCGGCGATGGAAGCCCTGTTGAGTTCGCCGCATAATCTGGTGCAAGGTTTTCTGGCCGCCGGGCATGTTTGCGCCGTGATGGGTTATTGGGAGTACGAACCCATCGTGGCAAAGTATCGAGTCCCGATTGTAGTGACCGGTTTTGAACCGCTGGATTTGCTGCACGGCATTTATATGACCCTCAAGGCGCTGGAGGAAGGCCGCGCCGATCTGGAGAACCAATATGTCCGGGCAGTTACCCGTGAGGGCAACAGGCCGGCCCAAAATTTACTCGAGCAGGTTTTCCAGGTATGCGACCGGCAATGGCGCGGTATCGGCATGATCCCCAACAGCGGCTACGCCCTCCGGCCTGAATTCGCGGCTTACGACGCCGAGCTGCGTTTCGACGTGGTGGGCATTACGGCCCAGGAGTCGCCGCTGTGCATTGCCGGGGAAATCCTGCAAGGCTTGAAACGCCCCCATCAATGCCCGGCTTTTGGCACGCTGTGCACGCCGGAGCATCCCCTGGGCGCGCCGATGGTTTCGTCAGAAGGCGCCTGCGCGGCTTATTACCAATATGGACGAAGTTAATTGTGAATGGTGAATAGTGAATTTTTAATTGTTAACGAAGGTCTATCCTCTCCTCATTCACAATTCACAATTCACAATTCACAATTCACAGTTCACAATTCATTATTCACCATTAGCAAGGACGACCGTATGACTCAAGAAACCAATCTGCCCCTCATTATGGGCCTACAATGTCCCATCCCCATCAGCGAGTACCCCACCGTGCTGATGGCCCACGGCGGCGGCGGCCGGCTAACCCAGATGCTGATCGACCGCATGTTCGTGCCGGCCTTCGACAATCCCACCCTGGAAATGCTCCACGATGGGGCTATACTGGAAACCAACGGCGCCCGGCTGGCCTTCTCGACCGACTCCTTCGTCATCAACCCGATCTTCTTCCCCGGCGGCGACATCGGCTCGCTGGCGATTCACGGTACGGTCAACGATCTGGCGATGTGCGGGGCCAAACCGCTGGGACTATCGACCGCCCTGATTCTGGAGGAAGGGCTGCCGATGGAGCAGTTGTGGCGGGTGGTGCAGTCGATGCAGCAGGCGGCCAGGGCGGTAGGCGCGCCCATCGTTACCGGCGACACCAAAGTGGTCAACCGGGGCAAAGGGGATGGCGTCTTCATCAATACGACCGGGCTTGGCTTAATTCCGGCCGGGGTGCAGGTCTCGCCCAAACGCGCCCGTCCTGGCGACGTGGTGCTGATCAATGGCGCCATTGCCGTGCACGGCATCGCCATTATGTCGGTGCGAGAGGGGCTGGAGTTTGGCACCACCCTGGCCAGCGACTCGGCCCCGCTGCATGACTTGGTCGCGGCGGCGCTGGACGTCGCCGGAGACAAGGTCCACGTGCTGCGCGATCCCACGCGTGGCGGCCTGGCCAGCAGCCTCAACGAAATTGCCGCGCAGGGCCGGGTGGGTATCCGGCTGAATGAAGCCGACCTGCCGATCTGGGAACAGGTGCGCGGCGCCTGTGAAATTCTGGGCCTCGATCCGCTCTATGTGGCCAACGAGGGCAAGGCTCTGCTCATCGTGGCCAGAGAGGCGGCCGCTGAAGTGTTGGCCGCGCTGCAAGCCCATCCGCTGGGGCTGGAAGCGGCCATTATTGGCGAGGTCGTCGACGATCATCCGGGCAAAGTCTTCATGCGCAGCCGCATTGGCGGCATGCGGGTGGTCGATATGATGAGCGGCGAGCAACTGCCCCGCATTTGCTGAAACTCGCCGGCAACGTTTCATTGCTATCCGAAAGCCACTGACGAAATCAGTGGCTTTTCTATTTCGTCAGGTACTATGAGCGGCTGTAACTTTTTGCCCTCCCTCGCATCTAATCCAGTAAAAGCACAAATTACTTTGATTTGATGGAGGAACAACGATGACAAGGCTAATGAGACGACCCTGGTGGCTGGAAGCAGAAGAGCCATTTTCGGCGTGGGAAGCGGGCTGGCCGCGCGGCTGGGGCGGCCAAACCCAGACCGCCGACTGGACCCCGGCGCTGGATATGTTTGACACGGGCGACCGGCTGGTGTTGCGGGTGGAGCTGCCCGGTGTACCGCTGGAAGATATCGATATCACCCTCGAAAAAGGCATTTTGACCATCCGCGGCCAACGCCCCGCCGATGAAGAGGAGGAAGGTAAAGAGTGGCTCTGCTGCGAGCGCCCCAGCGGCAGCTTCTATCGAGCCATCCAGCTTCCGGGTGAAATCGATCCTGACCAAGTGACGGCTGAACACAAAGACGGCATCCTGACCATTTTTCTGCCCAAACGGGCTGAGAAACAACCGCAAAAGATCGCCGTGAAGATGGGCTGATGAGGAATACCATGATCAATGAGAAACAACAGAAAAAACAGCCCCGGGTCATTGTCTTTTCCACACCGACCTGTAGTTATTGCAACATGGCCAAAAATACTGGCTCATGTTCAGAACAAGTGCTTATTATGTAGGGGCGCAAGGCCTTGCGCCCCTACCATGCACTTGTATTTAACATGAGCGAAAATACTTTCGGCAAAATAAATTTCAGTTTCGAGACGTGGATGTAAGCCGGAACGCCGCCGCGGCGCGGGATATGGTTCGCCGGAGCGGTCAAATGGGTGTGCCGGTTATTGACATTGGTGGTAAAATAATAGTAGAGTTCGACAAACCGAAAATCAACCAACTGCAATGAACAGAACTGCCAAAGCTCACAGCTATCGACGCCAGGGCAACGTCAAACCCAAGAAGAACTGGTTCTATCTCAATATCGCCATTGCCCTAAGCTTGATTGGGCTTGGCGTCGGCTCACTCTTCTGGTTAGGGCAACAATCTACAGGCCGCTCCAGCAATGCCGCTGATCAAACGGCCCAACAAGCCAACCACTCCCCCGCCCCCGACTTTACTCTGACTAGCCTGGATGGAGCCGAGATCAGCTTGAGCGATTACCAGGGGCAAGTTATCCTGGTCAACCTGTGGGCCACCTGGTGCCCGCCCTGCAAGGCCGAAATGCCGACGATCAACGCCTTTTATGAAGCTCACCGGGATGACGGCTTTGTCGTCCTGGCCATCAACAGTCAAGAAGGGGCTGCCACAGTCAAAGATTTTATCGAAACCAATGGCTTTACCTTTCCCGTTCTGTTAGACTCCAATGGTGAGGTGATGGATCGTTACCACGTTCGCGCCCTGCCCACCTCCTTTATCATTGACCGCAACGGCTTGATCCACCACATCCAATCGGGCGAGATCAGCGCCCAACAACTCACCAGGATTGTGCAACCCCTGTTATAGCTATCAAAACAGGAGGTCCAAAAATGTACAAGGTCATTTTAGTGCCACTGGATGGATCGGCCCGGGCTGAGGCTATCTTGCCCCACGTGGTTGAACTGGCTCGTTTGTACCAGGCTAAGGTGATTTTTGTGCAGGTGGTTGAGCCGGAGCCGTTGATCATTGGGCCGGATGTGGTCTATCCGATGATCAACCAGGAAATGGTCGAAGAGCGAACCAGAGCGGCTGAAGCCTACCTGGCCGGCAAAAAAGCTGAGTTTAGCCAACAAGAAGTTGAGGTAGAGGGCTATGTGGCCCACGGCCCGGTGGTAGAAGAGATCATCCGTTACGCCAACCGGACCAAGGCCGATCTGATTGCGATGGCCAGCCATGGCCGAACCGGCCTATCGCGGGTCTTCTATGGCAGCGTGGCCGCCGGGGTGCTAAATCGCATCGACCGACCGCTGCTGCTGATTCGCGCCTCGGATTAAGCGCATCGGCGCTGGTCTAATAACGAAGAACGATCAAAAAAGAGATGCTATGTTCGACAAACTGATTGCTACCTTACCGGCCGGATCAGTTGAAGATATTCGGATTGGCGCTTTTTGGACGGCGGTGGTGGTTGAGATTGCCGGAGAACGGCGCTGCGGCCTGGCTGCAAGCTTGCGCGGTTTTGACGATCACCACTACGGCGGCGGGCCGGCCGTGCGTCAGGCCGGCCAACTACTGGAACAGCCAGCCGTGGAACTGGCCCAACTGGTCAACTCCACGAGCCTGATGGAGGCCAGCCTGGGTATGGCCACCATCAATGCCCTGCTGCCGCTCCAGCCGGAGCGGTGGGTAGAACTCAATGCCGAAGAGGTTATTGCCAACCACGGGGCCGGCAAACAGGTAGCCCTGATCGGTCACTTCCCCTTCATTCCCCGTTTGCAGGAACGAGTTGGGACCTTATGGGTGCTGGAACAAGAGCCGCGTGGCGATGATCTACCGGCCCAGGCAGCGGCCGACATCCTGCCGCAGGCAGATGTGGTGGCTATTACCGGCACCACCCTGATCAACCACACCTTTGAGCAGCTTATGGCCAAGCGCAAAGGGGAGGCGCTGGTGCTGCTGCTGGGGCCCAGCACGCCGCTGACGCCGTACCTGTTCGATTATGGCGTTCATCTGCTGTCCGGCGCGGTTGTGACAGATATCGAGGCGGTGCTACGAGCGGTCAGTCAAGGGGCCAATTTCCGCCAGCTCCACCGGCAAGGGGTACGGCTGGTAACAATGGCCCAAGGGCCTGTCCCAAATTTTGGGCCATAAGACTTGACAGGTTTTGAAAACCTGCCAGGTCTCGCCACAATCAGACCGGCTGATTTTGTAACCTCAGGCAGATTGTGGCATCTAACTGAGTGTAAATGGCAAACACACTTTCAGCCAACCAATGACCAAAGCGACCGACCAGCGACTCAGACCAATTGGCCCAATCAACGTTGACTTTAGCCCAACCTCAACCAGGATCCCATCTGACAACCAGCCTGCCCCCAGAGCATGGACCAGAAGTGTTTGCCCCAATTGTGGCTATACCCAAGCCGATGTCGATCCCGAGGGCATCCTGTGGTGTCCGGCCTGTAGTTACTCCAAAAAAGGCTGTTACACCTGATGACCCGCCTATCGAGGCGTGCCCTCGGCAAGATACAGCGGCGACTTAATTTCTTTCACAGCAACATATCAAACTAACCAATTAACCAACAAAAAATTTGGAGGAACAACCATGGCTTTACTTAAAGAAGAAGACCGCAAACATTTGATTGAGCATTTCAAAGCATTAGAAACGCCCGTCAAATTGGTCGTTTTTACCCAGGAGATGGAATGTCAATATTGCAAAGAAACCCGCATGATTGCCGAGGAACTGGCCGACCTGTCCGAGAAAATCTCCCTAGAAGTATACGATTTTGTCAAGGATAGTGAAATCGCCGAGCAGTACAACATCGATAAAATTCCAGCCACGGTAGTGATGCAAGGTGGAGACACTCCCAAAGATTTCGGTATTCGCTATTTTGGGATTCCCTCCGGCTACGAATTCAGTTCACTAATTGAAGATATTATGATGGTCTCCGCTGGCGAGTCGGGCCTGTCGGCCGCCACCAAGGATATTCTGGCTAAACTCGATAAACCGGTCCATCTGCAAGTCTTTGTGACCCCTACCTGCCCCTACTGTCCCCAGGCCGTGCGTCTGGCCCATCAACTGGCCTTTGCCAGCGAGCTGGTGCGGGGCGATATGGTTGAAGCTATTGAATTTCCCCACCTGTCGATGAAATATCAGGTTCAGGGCGTGCCGCGCACCGTCATCAACGAGACGGTCCACCAGGAGGGGGCAGCCCCAGAGGCGATGTTGATGGCTAAACTAAAGCAGGCGATTGCATGACAGGTAACAGGTGGCAAGTGGCAAGTTGCAGGTAGCAGGTGTAAAGTTGCCAGCGGCGTGATGAGTTGAATAGAGCTGCTACGCAGCAAACAAAAAGCCCGGCGTTGACTGTGAACGCCGGGCTTTTGAGTTTGCCCTTATCGTAATGGCATAAATTTGGAACCGAGGGCCTGGTGAGTCATCCCGATGGTGACAAAAGCGGTGGGATCGACCTCGGCCACAATCCGTTTGAGATCGTTGACTTGCGGCCGAAAAATGGTACACCGCAGCATAGTATGAGCCTCGCCGGTATAGCCGCCGGTAATTTGCCACTGGCTGACCCCGTGACCCAGCCGGCTCATCAAAGCGTGCGACATCTCTTCCGCCCGGTTGGTGATAATCGTGGCCGTCCGCACGCTGCTAGGCCCTTCCAGGGTGTAGTCAGAAGCGATCCCGCTCAAGAATAAGGTCAACAAGGCATACAAGGCAATCTCCCAACCAAAAACAGCCCCCGCTGCCAACACAATCAGACTGTCGGTGTAAAGATAAATCTGGCTCAACGGCACGCCGGTTTTCATTTGAATAATCCGGCCAATAATACCGGTGCCGGCCATCGTACTGCCGGAACGGTAGATGAGGCCCCCGCCAATGCCCCCCACCAGCCCGGCATAGAC
>CAYZHI010000029.1:0-16784 GCA_964477335.1 uncultured Caldilineaceae bacterium
TTTGAAAACTGATGAGGTGCTCTATGCCTTTTTGTCAACGAAAACCTCTGCCCCGGCCTGAGAGCGGGCAAACTCTGTGGGCCGGTCGAGAGAAAGAGATCGGCCTTTACCGGCTTCATTTTCATCGCCCCCCCGATCACCCCGAAGTCAGGCTCATTACCGCCATTTTCGGTCCTGGCGGGGTGGGTAAAACCCGCCTGCTGGATGAGCTGGAATGGTATCGCCCGGCCCACACGGCCTACAGCCGGTTGGATGACCGAACCGCTTTTGGTCACGATGGCAGCCGGTTGTTGCGAGCCATTGCCGATGGCCTGCACCGGGAAGGTGAGCCCTTGCCCACCCCTCACTTCGACCAACTGTTCAAACGGCGGCAGCAGTTGCTGGTTCAGGCGTTGCAGCGCAGCCATGATCCCAAGCAGGTTATCCGCCATTTTCAGCGTCCCCTCTTACTGGGGCTGCCCGGCCAGCCACCGCCATTCCAACCTGAGCCGGACAAGTTCACCGCCCTGCCCTGGTCCAAAGCCGATCTAAAACTGGCCTTTGAGCATCCCATCGGTGAGTTGACCCAGGCTCTGGTAACGGACTTCAACCAGCTTGTGGTCAACCAAGATGCCGCGGCTGAAACCAACAATGTCGACAAAATCGTACTGATTTTTGATAACTTTGAAACCAACCAGGCGGTTGTCGGGGAGTGGCTGTTGACTTATTTGCTCGGCCAGGCCCGTGATCAGCTCAACTGTGATCTGCGGATCGTTATTGCCGGGCGGGAGGACTCCCTGAGCTGCGACAGCCGCTGGCAATCCTGGCGCAACCATATCCTGTCTCTCCCCCTGGAGCCGTTTACGCCGGCTGAACTGGCCGACTTTATTCAGAAGAATAGCACCCTGACCAGCCAGGCTGATATCGAGCAGATCGGCCAGGCTACGGGTGGATTGCCCGTTTGGCTGGCGGTCTGGCAGTTAAGCGGCGGCCAACCCCAGCCGGCCGGTCCAACCCGGGCCTTTACCCCGGCCCAGCGCAACTGGCTGGCAGCGGCGGCGGTGCTGGGTACGTTCGACCAGCCGCGGCTGGCTGAACTGGTCGGTGAGGCGGAAGCCCGTGACGCTTTCCACTGGTTGTTGAGCCAGGCGCCCCTGGTAAGAGCTGGCAATCCACCCGGTCATTTTCGCCTGGATCGCACCCTGGCCGCGGTCCTGTTAGCCGAGGCTGACGTCGATCTGCCGCAGGCCAGGCAGCAGGTAGTTGACTCGCTTGATCGTCAATTGGCCCACCTGGAGGCCAACGGGCCGACCGGCGACTCGCTGCAAAGTCAGGTTGATTTCCAGGCGTTGGTCCTGGAACGGCTATGCCACACCACCAACCTTTCTGACGAGGCTGTTAGTTTCTGGCAGGCCAGTTTCCTGCACGCTTTGAGTCAATATCCGCCTTTTATGTTCGATCTGCTGGATCGGTTAAATCAACTGGCGGTAACCCCGGTTGACCAGTCCGGCCAAGCGGGGCGTGCCAGCATAACCCGGCTCAAAACTCTGGCCGCAGCCTGGCTGGCTGGCGAGTGGGAACAGATGCAGCCGGTCCTGGCTGACCTGGCTAACAGTGAGTCGCCGGCCAGGCTGCTACGGGCGATAGCCTACGAATGGTGGGGTTATAGCTATCGGGCTACGGCCAGGCCGGAGCAAGCCGTTGAGCTTTTGAATGAGGGGTTGGCTGTTTCAACCGGCTATCTGCCGTTGGCCATCGAGCGTGGTTTGGCCTATTTTGAACAGCAACAGTACCGTGAGGCAATCGCCGACTTTGACCGATTCCTTGAGGCCAAACCTTCACCCGCGTACGCGCCACTGCGGGCGATGATTTACCAGAGCCGTGGTCTGGCTTACCGCCAATTGAGCGATTATTTGCGGGCGATCGACGATTTCAACCAGACCATCCGCCTTGATGCCGGGAATGGCGCGGCTTACTACGAGCGCGGTCGGGCGTTGGCTGCCCAGGGCGAGTATGAACGGGCCATTGAGGATTATGATCAGGCCATCAAACTCAACCCCGCTGATGCCACAGCGTATTTCTACCGTGGTCTGGCCTCCGCCGACCAGGCCAATCTGATTCAGGCGATTGCCGATTTCAGCCAGGCCATCGAGCTTCAACCCACTTACGCCGCCGCCTTTCACCAGCGGGGACTGGCTTATCTGGGCCAGAATGACAAGGACAAAGCTATTGCCGATTTCAGCCGGGCCATCGAATTGCAGCCATCCCCGCTGGCCGACAGCTATCGCCGCCGCGGCTTGGCCTGGCTGGAGCAGGGCGACTTGCCCCAGGCCATCGCTGATTTTGACCAGGCTATTCGTCTGGATCCGGCCGATACGCACTCTTACTTCAATCTGGGGCTGGCCTGTCTCCGGCAGGGCGACCCTCGCCGGGCTATCCGCAATTTTGACCGCGCCCTTGAACAACCAGAGGGCCAGTCCGACAGCTTTCTGGCGACCGCCTTCTACCAGCGCGGCCTGGCCTACGTTCAGCCGCCCCTGGCCGATTATGGCCGGGCCATCGAGAATTTCAATCAGGCCCTCAAATTGACGCCCAAAAATGAGGCCATCCTTTTCCAGCGGGGTTTGGCTTATGCCCAACAAGGGCAATACGGCCAGGCCATTGTCGATTATGACCAGGCCATTCACCTCGATCCAAATTTTGCGGTCGCTTTTTACCGGCGCGGCGTAGCCTATAGCCGCCAAGAAAAATTTGGCCGGGCCATCGAAGATTTTGACCAGGCCCTCCAATTGGTTACGGGTGAGCAGAAAGACGAAGTGGTTCAGGCTGAGTCCGAAGTTCAACCCGATGAGGCCACCCGCCCCCTATCAGCACCACCTGTACCGGCAGGTATTCAGCCCGCGCTTGCGCCGGAGGAGTTGAGCCAGCTCTTTAACGAGCGGGGCTACGCCCAACTCCAGTTGGCCAATCCCCAGTTGGCGCTCAAAGATTTTGAGGAAGCGCTAAAGCTCAATGATAAAAATGCGGTTGCCTACCGCCAGCGCGGCAGCGCCTACCTGGCTTTGCTTGACTATCCCAGCGCTATTGAAGATTTCAACCGGGCTTTGGCTCTGGTTGACCACGATGTCGAAGCCCTGACCAAGCGGGGCCAGGCTCAGGCCGCCCAGGGCGACTATACCAAAGCGCTGGCTGATTTTGACCGGGCCATCAAACTGAACGCCGACTATGAGCTACCTTTTTATGAGCGGGGTTGCGTTTATGCCGATCATACCCCCTTGGCCGGTTCGCCCGAAACCAGTTACCGGCGAGCCATCGACGATTTTAACCAGGCCATTTTCCTGAATCCCAAGAATGCCCGCTCCTTTTATCGGCGCGGCCTGGTCTACCTGGCGCTGCTCGATTATCCCCAGGCCATCGAGAATTTCGATCAGGCCCTGGAGCTGAACCCGACGCCGGAAGTCAAAATCAACGCCCTCAGCCAACGGGGCCTGGCTCTGCTTGAACAGGGACAGTCTGCCCGGGCGATTGGCGATTTCAACCAGGTCATTGCGTTGAGTCCGCAGCAAGCCGCGGCCTACTACCATCGCGGCCGAGCCCGGACCAGCCAGGGCGACTATGGGCGGGCCGAGGAAGATTTTAGCGAGGCGCTCAAATTAGAGCCGCAGGCCGCCCCAACCTTCTACCAACGTGGGCAAGCTTATGCCGCCCAGGGCCAGTTTGAACCCGCGTTGCAGGATTATAACGAGGCGATTCGATTAGATGGCCGGCAAGCATCCTTTTATTACGCCCGGGGCATGGCCCTGGCCGCCCAGCAAAAACAGGTGGAGGCAATTGAAGATTTCAACCAGGCCCTCGAACTCGACCCCAGTGACGCCCACACGTTCAACCAGCGCGGTTTGGCCTATGCCGCCTTGCAAGAGTTTGAATTGGCCCAGGCCGATTACAATCAGGCCATCCGGTTGGCCCCCCAGGTGGCGGCGTTTTACTTTAACCGGGCTAATCTGTTTGCCGACTATCCGGTCGAAAAGTATGGCCGGGCTATTGAAGATTATAACCAGGCCATCAAACTCGATGACCAGCAGGCGTCCTATTTTTACCGGCGGGGGCTGGCCTATTTTATGCAGCAGGATTACCCGCCGGCCATCGCCGATTTCAGCCAGGCGATCAGCCTGGATAACCGGCTGGTGGCGGCCTTCAAACAGCGCGGCCTGGCCTACACCCGCCAAAATGAGCCGCTGAAGGCGCTTGAAGATTACAACCGGGCCATAAAACTACTGCCTGACGACGCCGCCATTTTCTTTGAACGGGGCCTGATCTACGGCCAGCAGGATAACCACGCTCGGGCCATCGATGACTTTAATCAGGCCGTCAAATTGATGCCCAATAACGCCGAATTCTACGCCCAGCGCGGCCTAGCTCACATCAAACTGAGCAACTATCCCCAGGCTATCGAGGATTTCAGCCAGACTATCAAGCTGGATATCAAAAACGGACCGGCTTATCTCAACCGGGCCCAGGCTTATCTGGCCCAAGAAAATTATGAACGGGCCATCACTGATTTCAACGAAGCAATCCGGTTGAGTCCCGATCAAGCCGCGGCCTTCACCCGGCGGGGAGAGGCTCACCTGCGGCTGGGACAGTTGGAGCAGGCCCTTGCCGATTTTGAGCGGGCCATTGAGTTGAACCCGCAGGCCGATCAACCCTTTGCCGGGCGCGGTCAGGCCTATCTGCAACAGAGCAACTACAGTCGAGCGATGGAGGATTTTAACCAGGCTCTCCGGCTCAAGCCGGACCAGCCCGAGCTCCATATCCGGCGGGGCCTGGTACAGTACCGGCAAGAGAATTACGAGCGCGCCGTGCAAGATTTTGATCGGGCGCTGGAACTGCTGGACGAAACTACCGGCGTTCCGCAGGCCGCGCAGCAGCAAGCGCTGGTGTTCAAATATCGGGGCCAGGCCAACGCTCGCCGGGGCCATGTCGATCAGGCGCTGGCCGATTTTGACCAGGCCGCCTTGCTGGTACTCGGCGGTCTTGAAGCTGCGGAGAGCCAACTGGAGGCCGAGTCGATGCCGGTCCTGGCGGCACAGGTGGGCGAAATCTTCACCCAACGCGGCCTGATCCATATGGCCCAGGGCAACCTGCTCCAGGCTATTGCCGATTTTAACCAGGCCCTCAAGCTCAACAGCCGCGACCTGCAGGCCCTCTACCAGCGTGGCCTGGCTCACCGGCAGCAGCAGGACTTGACTCAGGCCATAGCCGATTTCAACGAAGCCATCGTCATCGATCCGGAGTTGGCCGACGCCTTCTACCAGCGCGGTCTGGCCTATGCCGCCCAGAAAAACTATCGCTATGCCCTGGAGGATTACAACCAGGCCCTCTTACTGCAGCCCAACAATCCCGACATCATCTTCCAAAAGGCTGAGGTGTTCGCCAAATTGGAGCAATATGTCGAGGCCGTTGAGTCTTTGAATTTGGTGCTGCGCCTCCAGCCCACCAATGCTGCGGCCCTGTACCGGCGAGGTTACGCCTATTTCCAGCAGAATGACCAGACTCAGGCGCTGCAGGATTTCAATCAAGCCCTTGCGCTTGATCTGGATGAGACCACGCGGGTGAAATGCCTCCATTATCGGGGCCTCATTGCCTCCCGCCGGGGCGAGCATAATCGGGCCATCGAAGATTTTTCCGCCGCGCTCGAACTCGAACCGGATAATGCCAGCCTGCTCAACGAGCGGGGCCGGGCTTACTCCGGGGCGGGGGAGTACGATCAGGCCATTGCCGATTTTAACCGGGCGATCCAGCTTGAGCCGGAGTTGCTCGAAGCCTTTACCAATCGCGGCCTGGTCCACAGCCGCCGCGGCGATTACGTGCGGGCCATCGCCGATTATGACGAAGCCATTGCCCTGGCCGGTTCGCCGGCAGAACCGGCTGATTTCACCCTCGATCAGGTCGATAATGCCCGCCTGTTCCGTTACCGGGGGCTGGCTTACTTGCGCATGGAAAAGTACGTCAACGCCGTCGATGATTTCAATCAGGCTTTGCAGCTTCACCCGGGCGATGCCTTTACCCTGAATCAGCGCGGCCTGGCCCACTACAAGCTCAAGAATTATCCCCTCGCTTTGGAAGATTTTGATGAAGCCCTGCGACTCAATCCCAAGCAGGCCGACGGGTTGCACAATCGCGGTTGTGTCTATCTGGACCAGGGCAACCTGGCCCAGGCGCTGAAAGATTTCAATCAGGCCATTCGGCTGCGGCCCCAAAGCGCCGAAACATACTATAGCCGCGGCCGGGCTTTTATGCAGCAGGGCCAGTACAGCCGCGCTATCAACGACTTTACCCAGTCGATTCAGTTGAATCCTGACCAGGCCGATTGTTACTACCAGCGCGGCTTGGCCTATGCTTACGAGCATGATCCCAGCCGGGCTATCGATGATTTCAAACAGGCCATCAAGTTGAATCCTCAAGAGGCGGAGATCTTCCACAACCTGGGGCTGGCTTATGCTCACCAAGGCCAGTACGAAGCCGCATTGGAACAATACCAGCAGGCGGCCCAACTAAAGGTGGATGACAGCGAAATTCTGCAAAATCGGGGCCTGGCCTACGCCGCGCTGCGTCATTTTGACGCAGCCGTAGCCGATTTCAGTCGCGCCCTGGAGTTGGACCCTGAGAGCGCCGCTATCTACAATTACCGGGGTAGCGTCTACGCCAATAACCAGCAGTACCAGCAAGCAGTTGAGGATTTTACCCAGGCCATCCTGCTCAACCCCAAAGAGCCGGGCTATTATCACAATCGGGGTATCATCTATATGCAGCAAGGGGCCGTCAATTCGGCCATCGACGATTTCAATCAGGCGATCCGCCTTAACCCCGACGACCCGGCTATCTACAATAACTGCGCCAATGCCTACTTCAAACAGGGCGACTACCTGCGAGCCATCGAGGATTATAACCAGGCGCTCCGGCTCGATGCCAGCAATCCGGCCACGTTTAAGAATCGGGGGCTGGCTTACAACAACCTGGGTAACTTGCAGCAGGCGATCAAGGATTACAGCCGGGCGCTCCGTCTCAACCCCGACGATGTTAGCGCCTACAGTTATCGGGGCGCGGCTTATGATGCTCTGGGCGACTACGAGCAGGCCATCCGGGATTATGAGCAAGCCCTGGCCCGTGAACCGGATAATGTCAGCACCCTCTACAACCGGGCCGTGGCTTATTACACCCTGGGCAGTTATGACCAGGCTCTGCACGATTTCAACAAGGTAATCGAACTTGATCCCAACGACGCCACGGCTTATCATAACCGGGGGCTGATTTTTTATCACCAGAATAATCATACCCTGGCGATGAAAGATTTTGACCAGGCTGTCCGGCTTGATCCCGACGATGATGAGGCTGTGTACCACAAGGCCTGCGTGCTGGCCCGGTTAGGCCAGGATGATGCTGCCGTAACCTGGCTAACCCAGGCCATTGAGATGAATGAAGATAATCGGGAGTTGGCCCGCAACAATGCTGACTTTGAGAATCTGTGGTATAAGCCGGCTTTCAGAAGATTATTTGGCTACCAATAATGGCTTGATTTGGGCTGCCGGAATTGTTATAATCTAGGTGGAGGCGATGTTCAGTGGCCAGGAACCATTATCTTGTGCTCGGTGTGGACCGGGCTGCTTCACCTGAAGAGATAAAAGCCGCCTATCGCCGGCAGGTCAAGCAACTGCATCCCGACTACTATGGTCAGGATTGTAAACCCTTTATCGAGTTGCAGGAAGCCTACGATGTTCTGAGCGACCCGGACCGCCGGCGTCGCTACGATGAGCAGTTGGCCCGCCAACAGTCGCGTCAGGCTGGCCCTGGTGAAGCAAAACCCAGAACTCAGGCTCCGGTTGAACCTTTGATTCCGCAGGAGGAACCGCTCGAGGCAGGATTTTTTGAGGAGCCGTGGCCAGCCTATCACTCGCCAATTGAAACGTTGTTTGAGTCGTTTTGGGCTGATTTTGACCGCCTGGGTTGGTCGCCCTTTGGCCGGAACGAGCTGGTCGAGGTTGAGTTGAGGTTGAGCCGGTTTCAGGCTCGCCAGGGGGGGCAGGTTCGCCTGCTGATTCCGGTCGAGATCAGGTGCCGGGTTTGCCGGGGTCGGGGCCGGGTTAGTTGGACCGTGTGCCACTACTGCGCCGGCCGGGGCGTGAGCGTGCAGGAATATCCGCTCTGGTTAACCTTTCCTGCCGGCCTGACCGATGGCCAGATAGCCACGGTGCCGCTCGATCAGCTTGGGCTGACCCGGCAATCCCTGGCCATTCATTTCCGAGTCGATTGACAACCTTCCCGGAAGCTGAAATCGGCAAGGTGAACTCCCATAGGAGAGCAGTACCCGATGAAATGGTTTTCCTTCGCTCTGGCCGCAATGATGGCCGTGGCCACGGCCGACCTCTTTATCAAGCTGGCGGCGGGGAAACTGTCGAACAGCGTGGCGATGCTGATTTATGGCACCTGTACCTTTTTGTTCGGCCTGGGCTGGGTGATGTGGCAGCGCGCCGCCGGCGTGCCGCAATTTGCCCAAACTTCGGGATTTTTGGCGGCTATCGGGGTGGGCCTGGCCTTTAGCGCCGCCACTTTGCTGATCTATCTCACTTTTGGGGCCGGGGCGCCCATCTCCCTGGCCTCACCGACCATTCGACTGGGCGCGTTGCTGCTGGCCAGTTTGATCGGCTTAACCTTCTTCGGCGAGCCGTTGACCTGGCGGTACGCCGCCGGCGTAGTTCTGGCGGTGAGCGGCATCTATCTGATCGTTACCCGCTAGTTGTGGGTGTGTCCGACATTTTAGGCGGACCGGGGGGTGTGGGGGGTGACCCCCCAATTCCCCCCTGTGCTTTCCAAAAATTTGGACGCACCCGCCAGTTGTGCCTGTATTTGACAGGTAAGACCCGTGCGAATATAATTATGTTTTGTGTGTGGCCGGCTGTCCGGGTCACACTCATTTTTTGTCAAGAAATAGATTCCCATTGATTGGAGTTTTGTGACAATGTATGCAGTTATCCAAACTGGTGGCAAACAATATCGTGTGGCTGCGGGCGATGTGATTGAAGTTGAAACTCTGCCGGTTGAACCAGGTCATAAGATTGAGCTTGAGCACGTCTTAATGGTGTCCGGTGAAGATGGGGTCACTGTGGGGAAGCCCACAGTCGATGGGGCCAGAGTTACAGCAACAGTGCAGGCCCACGGCCGTGGTGAAAAAATTATTGTTTACAAGCACAAAAAGAATTACCACAAAAAGCAGGGACACCGGCAGAACTTTACCCGTTTGCACATTGACGAAATCGTAATATAGGAGAAGCAACATGGCCCATAAAAAAGGTGGCGGTTCCAGCCGCAATGGTCGTGATAGTGAAAGCAAACGCCTCGGCGTAAAAAAGTATGGCGGCGAAGCAGTCCGCTCCGGTAACATCATTGTCCGGCAGCGAGGGACCAAATTTCATCCCGGGATCAATGTTGGGATCGGCCGAGATCATACCCTGTTTGCTATGATCGATGGTTACGTTCGGTTTGAACATATCACCCGGGACAAGAAGCAGGTCAGCGTTTATCCTGAACTGAATTAGCTGATCAGGGTCATCCGAATGGATATGACCCAACTAGAGATTGAATTCAAAGAAAGGTTGTCGTTGATGAAGGAAGGTATTCATCCTACATATTACCCGGATGCCCAGGTGATTTGCTCTTGCGGCAATACCTGGACGACCGGTTCAACGGTGAAATTGATCCGCACCGATGTCTGTTCCAAATGCCACCCGTTCTTCACCGGTGAACAGCGCATCGTCGATACGGCCGGTCAGGTAGATCGTTTTATGAAACGTCTGGATCGGTATAGTGAGCATCAGGCCGAGATGACACAGCGCCAGAAAGCTACGCAGAAGAAGTTGGAACAGCGTTTTCTCAAGCAGCAGTTGGCCGCCCTGGAGTTAAGCGAGCGGGTTCAGCAGTTGCTCCACGACGCCAACATTATTACCGTGGGCGATTTGGCTAAAAAGGTTGCGGTTGACAAGCAAAGTTTACTGGCCCTGGAAGGGTTTGGTCCTAAAGCCTTAGAAGAAGCGGAAGCCAAATTGGCCGAGGCTAGAGAGTCCTTTTTTGCCGAAGCGCGGTAAAGAATGCCAGCGGCGCCAGTCGTCTGGATCGTATAAAAATCAGGGCAGACTCGTTTACCGAGATCTGCCTTTTTTTTAGGAGGCGGACGTGGTTTACCATCGTTATGACGGCGGCTGGATTGAAGTAGTCTGCGGCAGCATGTTCAGCGGCAAAACCGAGGAGCTGATCCGCCGCATCAAACGGGCCGAAATTGCCCGGCAAAAAGTACAGGTCTTCAAGCCCAAGATCGATATTCGTTACAAAGCGGCCAAACTCAGTTCTCACAGCGGCAGCTATTACGAGGCTACGGTCGTGGAGAATGCAGCCGAAATCGCAGCGTTGATTGATGACGATACCGAAGTGGTGGCTATCGATGAAGTTCAGTTTTTTGATTGGACCATTGCTGAACTGTGTGAACATCTGGCCGACCGGGGGGTGCGGGTTATCCTGGCCGGACTGGATATGGATTTTCGGGGCGAACCTTTTGGCCCGATGCCGCTGATTATGGCCCAGGCCGAGGCGGTCGACAAGTTGCAAGCCATTTGTATGGTCTGCGGCGCCCCGGCCAGCCGAACTCAGCGCCTCATCGATGGGCGACCGGCCAATTATGATGATCCGGTGATCATGGTGGGGGCCAGCGAAGTGTATGAGGCTCGCTGCCGGCGTCACCACGAGGTGCCCGGCCAACAACCGGACTAGCCTCCAGGTTTTTGTAACCGATGTCAGGTTTAACCATTCCCGCCTTAACGCCGGAAGTCATTTACATAGCCTTGCTGATTTTGGTGTTGCGGGTGATCGGTAGCGCCATCACCACGGTGCGCACCCTGCTGGTGATGCGTGGCCGCCGTTGGGACTCGGCGGCATTGGGGTTTTTGGAGGCCCTGATCTTTGCCTTGACGATTGGCCCCGTCGTCCAAAACTTGTCAAATATTTGGAATTTGGTGGCCTATTGTTTGGGTTTTTCGGTGGGCCAGTTTATCGGGATGTGGTTGGAAGATCGGCTGGCCTTGGGCTATGCTTCGGTGCGGATCGTCTCACGAGCGCGCAGCCGGGCCTTGGCCACGGCCATTCGTCAGGCCGGCTTTGGCGCTACCGAAGACCATGCCGAAGGCCGGCACGGAACGGTGGGTATTGTGACGGTGATGGTCCGGCGTAAAGAGATCGAGACGATCAACAAAATTGTTGAAGCGGTCGACTCAGCGGCTTTTGTCACCATCGAGGAGGCCCGGTCTTTGCGCCGCGGCTATCTGCGGATTGGCGGCGGCAAACCCCCCGACTGACCCGCCATCCCTGACCTTGCTATTTGGATAGCTGGATTAAGTCGGGCAGGTCTTGAACCCATCCTAATTTTTTCCCTGCCTGCCAACCTCGATCAGTTGGCAGAGCAACCTTCCTGGAAACTCTACCCTGATCTCCAAACGCCAATCGAGGCGATATTTGGCTACTTTTTGGCTTGTAACCGGCTGCCGGCTTCTGGAAAGGCGGGGTTGGGTGCGTTCCACATTTTAGGTAATTGCGTAGGGGCGACCGGCCGGTCGCCCCTACCTGCTCCAAATTTGGGACAGACCCGGCGGGGCGTTGGGAAATGACAGGATGGCCGCTTTTGACTACAATACCTAAACAATGTTTCGAGGAGGTAATCAGAATAATGAGCCAAATAGAAACTGCTATTCCATCCCGGCTGCAGCAGATTGTAGACGAATTTAGCTGGTGCGAAGGCCAGGAGAAACTGGAACTGCTCCTGGAATATTCCGAAAAAATGCCGCTACTCCCAAATTGGCTCAACAAAGATACCGATATGGAACAAATCCATGAATGTATGACTCCCGTGTTTGTCCACGCCGAGGTCACGGATGGGGGCATGCAGTTCTATTTTGATATCCCGCCCGAATCTCCCACTGTGCGCGGTTATGCGGCCATCCTGGGAGAAGGGTTGCGCGGGGCGACCCCGGCCCAAGTGATTCAGTTGCCCGATAATTTCTATCAGCAGATGGGATTGCACAAGGTATTGACCGGCCAACGTCTCAATGGCATCCAGGCCATCCTGGCTCATTTGAAACGGCTGGCCGGTATGATGCTTGAAATGTGATGAGTGAAACGTGATGCATGAGGAGTGATATTTGATACGTGAGAATTCATCACTTTTCACGGAGTTGGGACAATTGTTCGTACCGGGCGCAGGTATTTTGGGGAGCAACCTGAGTAGGTAGTTAATCAAAAGATGAAACTTGCTGTTTTAGCCGACATTCATGCCAATTTTGTGGCCCTTGAAACGGTCACCGCCCATCTTGAGGCCTGGCAGCCAGATGTAGTTGTCGTGGCCGGAGACGTGGTCAATCGCGGTCCGCGGCCGCTGGAATGCTGGCAACTGGTAGAAAATCGGCAGCGGTACGCCGGCTGGCTGTTGGTGCGGGGCAACCATGAAGATTATGTTCTGAGCCATACCCGGCCCAATGCTCCTCGCCAGGGACCGGAGTTTGAAATTCAGCGTCACGCCTACTGGACTTACCAACAGTTGAATGGCAAAGTCACCCGGCTGGCCAGGATGCCGGTGAAGCAAAGTCTGTTGGCGCCGGATGGCCGCCAGATTTGGGTCACCCACGGTTCTTGCCGGGGTAGTCGAGACGGTATTTATCCCGAAACGACTGCGACTGAACTACGCCGCAAAATTGAGCCGTCTGCCACCCTGTTCTGCGTTGGCCATACCCATCGACCGTTGGTCCGCCAGATCGACAACACCCTGGTGGTCAATGTCGGCTCGGCCGGTTTGCCTTTTGATGGCGATCCCCGGCCGAGCTATGCCCAACTGCAATGGCAACACGGTCAGTGGCAGGCCAAGATCATCCGGCTGGATTACGATCGGACTAAAGCCGAGCGGGACTTTTTTGAGACCGGTTGTCTGGAACAGAGCGGCCCAATGGCCTACCTCATGCTGGACGAGCTGCGTACGGCCCAATCGCGGTTGTTTCAATGGACTGAGCGATACCAGTCGCCCGTCTTGGCTGGCGAGATGTCGGTTGGGGAGGCGGCGCACGAGTTTTTGGTCGCCATTGGCCGCGGCGATTAGGAATGTAACAGTCTCTAGAGGACGGTAAGAATATAAATAATTTGTTGGTTTGATAGTTGGTTAGTTGGCTGAACAACCAACCAACCAACCAACCAACCAACTATTTTCAGGAGAACCTGGTGATGAAGACTATTGGCTTGCTGGGTGGGATGAGTTGGGAGTCCACCGAACTTTACTACCGTCTGATCAATGAAGGCATCAAAGCCAAACTGGGTGGTTTGCACTCGGCCCGCTTGGTGTTGGTGAGTGTTGACTTTCACGAGATTGAGGCAATGCAGCATCTCAACGATTGGGCCGGCGCCGGTGAACTACTCGCCCGGGCGGCCCAACAAGTGGAAGCAGCCGGCGCCGATTTTCTGCTCATTTGCACCAATACCATGCACAAGGTGGCCCCCCAGATTCAGGCGGCTATCTCCATTCCTATTTTGCACCTGGCCGATGCGACCGCGGTCCGAGTCAAGGCGGCCGGGTTGAAAACCGTCGGTCTATTGGGCACCAAATTCACGATGGAGCAGGATTTTTACCGGGGCCGTTTGGTTGAACAGCATGGGCTGGCTGTGCTGATTCCGCCGGAGCCTGACCGAGACCTCATCCATCACATCATCTACCAGGAACTTTGTTTGGGGCAGGTAAAGGAGCCGTCGCGGGCGGAATTTCTGAGGATTATGGCCGAATTACAGGCGCAGGGGGCCGAAGGTATCATCGAGGGGTGTACCGAGATTGGCATGCTCGTTCAGCAGCAGCACACGGCTATTCCCCTCTTTGACACCACTTCGATTCACGCTGAGGCCGCGGTTTTGGCAGCCATAAAATAGTAGAACCGGCCAGAGCCGCGTTGAGCTACCGTAGGGGAAACGTAGGGAAAAGCTGGTCGAGTCTGTAGTATAGTAGAATCGTTCTTTCCCCCAATCCGTTGCTGCACTCGTCAAATTGTTAAACAACTCCAAATTCATCAAGGTTGTGGTCAGGCTCAACAGGTTGCCCAGGCGCGCTGGCGAGATCAGAAGCGACTCTGTCAGAGTTTTCCTCACTTGTCGCTTCTTTAGGTAGTATTAATAACAATCGAAAGTTACTTAAGATGCCCAAAAGTAGCATAGCGGCTTTAGCCGCGGCGGCGGAGGATTTCCGTCGCGCTCGTCGCCAGGCCGCGATGCAGCAAGTTATGGCTCGCTTGACTGGCCGGTCGGCTGAGCTTCTTTCTTTTGACGAGGTACAGCAGAAATTACGGCTCGGCCACGGTACGGACCGCGGCCGGCAGGAAATTCCGCTCGAGGCCATCGTCGGTAGTGTTGGCCGGTATAGCGACTTTACCCGGAGTTTCTTGCCCCGGCAGGATAGTGATCAGGAGCGATGGGCCAGAGTCAAGGAGGCCATGAGTCGGTCGCGCGGGTTGCCGCCCATCGAAGTCTACCAGATCGGCCAGGTGTACTTTGTTTTGGACGGCAACCATCGGGTTTCAGTGGCCCGGCAGATGGGGGCCAGCTATATCGAAGCCTATGTGATCCAGTTCGACGCGAAGGTAGTCCTCAACCCCACTGATGACACTGACGATCTGATCATCAAAGCCGAATATGCCGACTTTCTGGAGAAAACCCACTTTGATCAAATCCGGCCGGAGGCCAATTTGCAGGTGACGGCGCCAGGCCAATATTGGGAGTTGGAAACGCATCTTGAGGCTCACCGTTTTTGGTTGAGTCAGGCCGAACAGCGGGAAGTAGCCTTTGAGGAGGGGGCCGCTCATTGGTATGACCACATTTATGGTCCCGTTATTCAGGTGGTGCAGGAAGCGGGCTTGCTGCGAGATTTTCCCAATCGCACCGAAACGGATCTCTACTTATGGTTGTTTCAGCATCGAGCCATTCTAAAGGAGAAGTTGGGCTGGCAAGTCGATCTTGAGGCCGTGGCTGGCGACTTGGCCGGCAAGCATAACTCAAAACCATTTCGGGTTGCGGCCCGGTTAGAGGAGAAGTCGCCCCAAACCTTGAGCTCTACCTCTGTTCAGCCCGATTCCGCACCTGGCCGGTGGCGACAGGAACGGCTGAACGGACGACTGTTTGCCGATATCCTGGTGCCGATTACCGGTGAGAGCGGCGGTTGGGACGCTCTGGAGCTCGCTCTGCAGGTAGCCCGTCAGGAGCGTAGCCGCATTTTGGGTCTCCACCTGGTCGCTCCAACGGCTCAAAAAGAGAGCCAGGCGGTTCGGGCGCTGAAGGCTGAGTTTCAGTGGCGCTGCCAGGCCGCCGGCATTCCGGGCGAGCTGGCAATTGACACGGGTAAAGTAGTTGCCAAAATCTGTGAGCGGGCCCGTTGGGCCGACCTGATTGTAATGTACCCGGCCAACCCGCCCGGTTCCAAACTTGCCTCACGCTTGACCTCCGGCTCCCGCAACGTGATTTACGGCTCGTGCCGGCCGGTCCTAACCGTGCCCGGTCCGGCTGCCCGGCTGGAACGGGTGTTGTTGGCCTATGATGGCAGTCCCAAGGCGCGGGAAGGACTTTACGTAGCTGCCTATCTGGCCGGCCGGTGGGGTGTGTGGCTGGTGGTCACCACGATCATCGAGACTGAAGCCGATACCGGCAAGCTGGCCGAAGCCCGTCGTTACCTGGCCTCCCATGAGGTTACAGCCACTTATGTGCCTGGCCAGGGTGACGTAACCGAGGCTATTTTGAGAATTGCAACCCAACAGGCCAGTGACTTGATTATTATAGGCGGCTATGGAGTTCGAGCATATCGCGAAGCGATCCTTGGCAGCAAGGTCGACCGGATTCTGCGCGAGGCCAAACGACCGGTTCTAATTTGCCGCTGACTCAGGTATAGCAGTGCTCGACTTCTGGTTAACGAAGTAAAGCCAGTCGATGTTCGAACAAAGTTTGGGGTGGCTTATCCCCTACAGCCTGCTGATGCTGGTGATGCTGCACGCTATGATGGAGTTCACCGTTAGCCTGTTGGCGCAGCGGCCTCGGTCCCAGCGGAAGCCGGCCAGCGCGGCTGAGTTACGGGAGCATCTGCTGGCTTTGAATGAGCCTGATCAGCCCTACCAGTTGGTTGAGGGGTTGGATTGCGATCTGGAAATCTACTGGGAGGTGGGCCAGGCGCCCCCGCGTGGACGATTCGCTCTCGCCAAAGGCGCAACAGTCGGGCGGCTACGCTGCCTGTTGGATGAGTCGCGCCATGAGCTGCGGTTGAATCAGGTAGACCGTTCATTCTATTTTTTCTTGGGCATGAGCGGCTGGCTACCGCGGGTGCGCGGATATTTCTCCTTTCAGGCCGGACCGCCTGGTCATGCGATGACTGCGGAGATCAGCCACGTGGCCAACCGGCGCGGCTGGACGGTCCGGCCGGTGCTGTGGTGGTTCCAGGCCACCTATCAAGGGTATCATTTAGTGGAGCGCCTCACCCCCGCGCCCCTACGCCGCTGGTCGGCGCGCCGCTTTTGGGGGATTGTCTATCCGGTCAGCTACGTGCTGGGGATAGGTTACTTGGCCGCGGTCATCGGCCCGCTGGATTGGCATAATCTGGCGCTGATTCTCGGTATCTCGGCGGCGTGGTGGGGGATATGGGGCTTGCTGGTCTGGATGTTGTGCGGTTTTCCAGCTTTTTGGCGTCGCCGCCGTGGCTAAAC
>CAYZHI010000030.1:0-16643 GCA_964477335.1 uncultured Caldilineaceae bacterium
AAATCTTCTTCAGCGTGGTATGGCAATCAGGGCAGATAATCCAGGCTTCGTTGACCTGGCGGGAACAGCCGGGGCAGCGCGGTCGCTCCTCCAAATCTTGCAGCAGCGCCTCTTCTTCCAAAGCCCGCTCATACTGTTCGGCCAGGGTAGTTTTGGGTCGCAACAAAAAGTAGAGCAGCAGACCCAATGGGCCAAAAATAACCACCATTAAAGTAGCCAGCAAGATAGCGAAAATATCGCGTGAACGGGAACGGACATCCTTGAAAGTCCAGATAATCATACTGATCCACAAGGCGATAAAAAAGGCGCCGGTAAAAGCCAGGATAATTTGCAACCCGGTGATTACTGCCGCGGGTATTTGAATGTCAGGCATCGAGTGTTACTCCTTAGCGCATATAGCGTATGCCGGTGTCAAATCAAGAGGGGGCAACGCCATTTACGATTTACGATTTACGATTTACGATTTACGATTTGCAATTTGTAATTTGCGATTTACGATTGACCGATTATACCACAACTAACCGGAGGCGAAAGTCTGCGCCACCGTCGTTAGCCAACACTAAACCCTCACCTGGGCAACGATTTCTTTTCCAAATGAACCAGCAAAACACTGATATCGGCCGGATTGACCCCCGCAATTCGACCGGCCTGGCCAACGGTGGCCGGGCGAAAATGGTTGAGCTTCTGGCGGGCCTCATTACGCAAACCGGGCAGGTGGTCGTAATCGAAATCAGGAGGAATGGCTTTACTCTCCAGCCGCCGGACTCGCTCTACCTGTTGCTGCTGTTTAGCAATATAACCCTCATACTTGGTCTCGATGCTGACCTGCTCGATAACCGGGCGGGGCAATGGTGCCGGGGCCGGGGCCAGGGCGTCAATGACCTCATAACCCACTTCAGGCCGGCGCAAGAATTGCTGGGCGTTGATGCCATTCGGGATCGGCTCTAGACCAAATTTGGCCAGAACCTGGCCGCTGCCATTGGCTGAAGAGATATTGGTCCCTTGCAGCCGCTCGATCTCCGCCTGCACCGCGCCCCGTTTAGCCTCAACCGCCTCATAACGGCTCTTGGGCAGCAAGCCGACCTCATAACCCAACGGCGACAGACGCAAATCGGCATTATCCTGGCGCAGCAGCAGCCGGTACTCGGCTCGAGAGGTCATCTGGCGATAGGGTTCGGTGTGCTCGCGGGTGACCAGATCATCGATTAACACGCCAATATAGGCCTGATCTCGGCCTAAGGTGAACGGCGGCTTACCCTGCACCTTGAGCGCGGCATTGATCCCGGCCATCAACCCCTGGGCCGCGGCTTCCTCGTAGCCGGTGGTGCCGTTGATCTGGCCGGCGTGGAACAAACCGTCGATTGGCTTGGTTTCCAGCCAAGCATGAAGCTGATCCGGAGGGACGTAATCATATTCAACAGCGTAACCAATCCGCATCAACTCGGCCTGACGCAACGCCGGAATGGAGCGAACCAGCTCCCATTGAACATCTTCCGGCAGGCTGGTGTTGGCCCCCTGCAAATAAACCTCGGTGGTCTGCCAGCCCTCCGGCTCCAGAAAAAGCTGGTGACTCTCCTTGTGGGCAAAGCGGACGATCTTATCCTCGATACTGGGACAGTAACGCGGCCCCACACTTTCAATGATCCCACTAAACAGGGGCGCCCGATCCAGATTGGCTCGAATGATCTGGTGGGTTTCCGGTTGGGTGTAAACCATATAGCAGGGCAGTTGAGGCCGCCACTTTGACTGCCAACCCAGCGGGTAGACCGGATGGGGCGGTTCGCTCAACCAAGCGGGCGCAATGGCCGCGGGATCATCCCTTTGAGCATGCTCAAAGCTGAAGAAAAGCGGCTCGTCGCTGCCGTATTGAAATTCGGTCTGGCTAAAATCAATGGTCCGGGCATCCAGTCGAGGCGGGGTACCCGTCTTCAAGCGGCCCAGCCGTAGACCCAAATCGGCCAGCGAAGTCGACAGGCGTACGGCCGCGCCCTCGCCGGCCCGCCCGCCCTGAACAATACTGTCGCCGGTGATGAGCCGTCCACCCAGGAAGGTGCCAGTCGTTAACACGACCGCCCTGGCCAGAAAACGCATCCCGAACTGGTTCTGGACACCCTGAATTTGATTATCCTTTACCAATAAGCCTTCGACGGTTCCCTGCTTCACGTGCAAATTAGGGGTGTTTTCCAGGGTTCGCTGGGCGTACCAGGCGTAACGCTTTTTGTCGGCCTGAGCGCGCAAGGCATGCACGGCCGGCCCCTTACTATAGTTGAGCAGACGTACTTGAATAAAGGTATGGTCGATGAGTTTGCCCATGGCCCCGCCCAGGGCATCGATTTCACGGACCAAATGGCCTTTAGCCGGCCCGCCGATGCTTGGGTTGCAGCTCATCCACCCAATCGTATCCAGATACATTGTCAGCAGGAGCGTTCGGGCGCCCATGGTAGCCGCGGCCAGGGCGGCCTCGATCCCGGCATGCCCGCCTCCCACCACAATGACATCGTATTCTTGCTGCTTCATAACTCTAAAAATCGCCTCTTGGGACTGGCAAAAAAGGCTGGTCTAAAATACAACTTTTAAGTATAGCGCAGGCCAAAAGGCAAAGCAAACCGCACAGACTCCCAAAAGCCCAAAAAAATATCGATAGGGCTTGAATTTGACCTCAGCTAACCCATTAGCCAACGAATTTCGTCACTTTTTAGCTGCGGCAGTGTTATAATTTAGGGGATGGTAATAGCGCCTATGCTGCTACCAATCCCTATTCTATGGAGGAATGATCGTGTCTAGAAGAGTTGTGATTACAGGGTTGGGGACTGTTTCGCCGGTGGGCAACACTGTTGACGAAGCCTGGGCCAGTCTGAAAGCAGGTCGGAGCGGCATTTCACTCATTACTCGTTTTGATACCTCAGATTTGGCCACCAAATTTGCCGGCGAGATCAGGGATTTTGACCCTGATGCCCTGATTGGGCGCAAAGAAGCCCGGCGAATGGATCGTTTTACCCAATATGCCTTTGTGGCGGTCCAAGAGGCAATTAGTCATGCCAAGTTATTAGAAAACGGTCTGGATCGGGACCGGGTAGGGATGGTGATTGGTTCGGCCATCGGCGGGCTTGATACCATCACCGGGCAGCACGACGTGCTGCGGGAGCGGGGACCCAATCGATTGAACCCGTTTGGCATTCCGATGATGATTTCAGACACAGCCGGAGCGCGTATAGCTATTGACTATGGCTTTCGCGGCCCCAATATTGCCATTGTGTCGGCCTGCGCCACCGGCAATAACGCCATCGGCGAGGCGTTTGAAATGATTGCCCGGGGTACAAGTGATGTCATGATCGCCGGGGGGGCCGAAGCCGGTAATTGCCGTATGATCATTGGCGGCTTCAATGTGATGGGGGTCCTATCGACCAACAATGACAACCCGGCCGGAGCGTGCCGTCCATTTGATCTGAATCGGGATGGTTTTGCTTTAAGTGAAGGAGCCGCCGTGGTAATACTGGAAGAGCTGGAACACGCCCTGAAACGCGGGGCGCCAATTCTGGCCGAACTGGTGGGTTACGGCACCTCGGTCGACGCCTACCACATGGCCGCCTCGCCAGACGATGGCGGCGGGGCAATTCTGGCCATGCGCCGGGCCATCGAGCGAGCCGGCATCAAGCCGGAAGAGATCGATTATATCAATACGCACGGCACCGCCACCCAATTGAACGATAAGAGCGAAACCCACGTCATCAAACAGGTGCTGGGCGAACATGCCTACAATGTCCACATCACCTCGTCCAAATCGATGACGGGCCATCTGATGGGCGCGGCCGGGGCGTTTGAAGCAATAGTTTGCGTCAAAACCTTAACCGATGGTATTATCACGCCCACCATCAATTATGAAACACCTGATCCGGAATGTGATTTGAATTATACGCCCAATGAAGCCAGGCCAGCCGCGGTAAAAATGGCGGCGTCGAACTCATTTGGGTTGGGGGGACATAACGCTACCCTAATTCTCAAAAAATATACTACCAACTAAAATTCGTGGACTGATCGGCTTAAGAGAGGGTCAAGCGTTGTTTGGCCGGGTAGCTTTGTTTCACTCCTCTGGCCGGGTTCACGCTTAAAGGAGTGATACAGTGGCTCTTTACGCTCATATTGTCGGCTGGGGCAAATACCTACCCGAGAAGGTTGTGACCAACAATGACCTGGCCAAAATTATGGATACCTCGGACGATTGGATCAAATCACGAACCGGTATTTCCGAGCGACGTTTTGCCGCCAAAGACGAATCGACCTCAACGATGTCGATTGCCGCGGCCAAGTTGGCTCTTGACCGAGCCAGGATTGCCCCGTCGGCGGTCGATATGATTATTGTGGCAACCATTACTCCGGACCACTTCTTCCCATCAACAGCGGCGCTGGTGCAAGATGCTCTGGGCGCAACCAATGCCGCCGCCTATGATTTGAATGCGGCCTGCGCCGGCTTCATCTATGGTGTGTCGATGGCAACCTCGATGATTCAAGCGGGCGCGGCCAAAGTGATCATTGTGATTGGGGCTGAAACCCTGTCGCGCATCCTGGATGTGCAAGATCGGGGCACTTACCCCCTGTTTGGCGATGGGGCGGGGGCGGTCGTTTTAAAAGCAGACCCAACGCCAGGCGGGGTTCTATCGACTGTGCTGGGGGCCGATGGCTCCGGGGCGGAACACCTGATTGTGCCGGCCGGGGGCAGCAAGTTACCCACCTCGCAGGAAACTCTCGATCAGCGGCTCCATTTTATGCAAATGAACGGTCGCGAAGTCTATCGCTTTGCCACCCGGGTCATGGGCAAAGCAGCCAAAGAGGCTTGTGACAAGGCCGGGGTTAACGTCGAAAGCATCAGTCTGTTGGTGCCCCACCAGGCCAACATCCGCATCATTGAAAGCGCCAGCAAACAGCTAAAAATCGATGAGGATAAAGTTTTTACGAATCTTGATAGATATGGCAATACCTCAGCCGCCTCTATCCCGATTGCCCTATGCGAAGCCATTGAACAAGGCCGGGTGAAAACCAAAGACAAAATCGTCATGGTTGGCTTTGGCGCCGGCCTAACGTGGGGGGCTACCGTGGTGGACTGGGGTGTCCCGCTGCCGCTCAAACGGCGCCAGTGGTGGTACCGGGCCTGGCGCTGGCTGGTTTATCGCTGGGCCAGAGTCCGCTCCATCTCTGTTCGCGTGTCACGCCAGTTGGAAACCCGGTTTGACCGAGACGACGGCGCTGAAACCAAACCCGAAGAAAAACCGAAGAAGCAAAAGAAAGAGGTCGACCTGAACCAGACAAACGGAAGTAACGGTTCCAAACCTCAACCTGCGGAAACAACGCCGGTTCTGCCGGCCAAGATAGAAGAACAAGAGCCGGCTTTGGAAAAAGAATCCCCTATCAATGGTAACTGAAACGGTAGAAAATATTGAACCAACGATCCAACTTGATCAGTTCATGAAACTGACCGGCCTGGTGAGTACCGGTGGGCAAGCCAAGCTGGCCATTCAAGGCGGTGAAGTCTTGTTGAACGGCCTGGTGGAAACCCGCCGTAAGAAAAAACTCAAACCGGGTGATCAGATAACCTTCCACGGCCAAACTGTGGCAGTCAGGCTAGATTGACACAAATATAAACAAGGACGCCCCGAAGAAAGGCGTCCTTGTTCTATTAGACGGGTCAGAGAACTGCGTAGTTTTGGAAACCCGACAGCCACCTCCCGCTCCCCATCTTTCGACTTTGCTCAGGATGGGAGGCGGGGAAAAATTGCTGAACCTCTTGACGAATCGGCTACCTGCATGTACCATATCCAGCGAATTGGAGCCTCAAAGTTTAACTAAACAGGCGTGTTCGATGCCGGCGGGAATGCAGTCAACAGTTGTCAAGAGTTTTATCTTATTAATTGCGACGATACTTAGCGCCTGCGCTCCGACTCCAACCCCAACGCCAACCCCGACCCCCACAGCCGCCAGCCGGCTGATTCCCAAAAGTAACGAAAATTCTCAGGTGTTGGAGTCGGCTCAGGCTGCCTTTGGCGAATTCCACTTTGGTTTTGCGCCCCTGGTCCAGGCAGAAGAGACCCGGCTGGTAATTGAAGCAGGGCCTACCGGTGAGTTTATCAGGTTGGCCTATCCGGCCCAACCGGCCACCCCGTCAGAGTGGTTGTCTGTCGATAGTTTTGTCCTGGTTTATGCGCTTCGTGAATTGCTATCAACTTCGCCGCAAGTGAGACAAGTGCTGGTGGGTAAGTTTGAGGTGGCTGTGCCCGGCGAGGAGTTGCCCAACAGCGTCGCTCATTATGCCGCCTGGGTGAGATTCCTGGATGGCAGCGAAGCCGTGATAGATTTATCGCCGTTGGCAACCAACTTTGCGGCGCGCCACCGGGCCAGCGAGTTCATCGCCGATGCTGAGGCGGTTGAAAATCAATTCAAAGCGGCCCGGAATGGTGTACCGCTCGATGTGCTCCAGCCGATGAAGGTGGTTACTAAAAATAATGGGGTCTATTACCTTTTAGCTAATGTTCAGGTT
The DNA here is from genome assembly GCA_964477335.1 of uncultured Caldilineaceae bacterium. Lineage (GTDB taxonomy): Bacteria > Chloroflexota > Anaerolineae > 4572-78 > J111 > CAYNLK01. The sequence continues at coordinate 6,530 of CAYZHI010000030.1, forward strand.
TTACCCGATCGCTATAAATTTACGCTGTCGGCTTACCTTACCCAAACCGCCACCCCCATCCAGCCGCTCCAGCTAACGCGCGGCAGTACTGCCACCTTTGAAATTAACCGGAGTGATTTTGAGACTGTCCGTCAGGGCTTGCTTGAGACCGGGCCGGCCGTTTTTGTTGACCGGCCAGAGCTATTAAGCCGCTCCGGCAATGACAACCCCAACCTCAGGGCCGTACTGACCGAAAACTTGCCTTTACTGTGGCAAATGGTGACTAAATTGGAGCACAAGGTGGGTCGACCCCTCGGCACACCTCAACCAACTTCAACACCTACGCCCACGCCCAGCCCGACGCCTACCCGTACGCCTACTCCGTTGCCGCTCCAGATCTCCTGAAATCAACTGGCTGGGCCTCATCAGGCAGGTCTGGTTCCGTCGCTAAGAAGTCCCGTATACTTCGGGATTGACACAATGAGGCAGGCGCTCCCCTTTTAAGCCAGCGATGAGATTCTCGGCGGCCATACGGGCCATCTTACCGCGGGTGGCCACGCTGGCGCTGGCAATGTGCGGGGCAATGATGACGTTATCGAGCGACAGCAACGGGTTATCGACCTCGATCGGTTCAGGCTCGGTGACATCCAGGGCTGCATAACCAATGATGCCATCCCGTAAAGCCTGGTAGAGCGCCCCGGTATCGACGACCGGGCCGCGCGCCGTATTGATCAAGACCGCCGCCGGCTTCATTTGGGCCAGAGTTTGGGGGTTGATGAGATGATAGGTCGCGTCGGTCAGCGGGGTATGGATCGACACAAAATCGGACTCCCGCAACAAGGTTTCCAGGTCAACGCAAGTCGCCCCAACCTGGGCGGCGTAGGGATCGTCTCGACACTGCGGATCATAGTACAACACCCTCATTGCAAAACCCTGGGCCCGCCTGGCCATTCCCTTACCGATACGGCCAAAGCCGATGATACCCAGGGTTGCCTCGCTGATATCGTGGCCCAGCAATAACGTGGGGCCCCAGGTTTTCCATTTACCAGCCCGGGTAAACTTATCAGCCTCGACCAGTCGCCGGGCGGCAGCCATCAACAGGGCAAAAGCAAAATCGGCGGTAGTGTCGGTGAGAACGCCGGGGGTGTTGCCAACCGGAATGCCCCGTTGAGTTGCTTCGGGTACCACAATGTTGTCAAAGCCGACGGCATAGTTGCTGATAACTTTCAAGCCGGCTCCGGCAGCCGCCATCACCTGGCCATCGATCTTGTCAGTCAGCAGAGATAAGACCCCGTCCACGCCTTGAACCCTGTCCAGGATGACCTGGCGCGCCGGCGGCAACTCCTCCGGCCAAATATCGGCGGCACAGAAGTTACGCACCAGCGCCAGACCTTCTTCAGGGATCCGGCGCGTCACAAAGACTTTAGGCTTACCCATTTAATCTTCTGAGGACCCTGAACCAATGAATTTTAACAGCACTACCCGGGTATTCCGCAAACGATCGCAGACGATTTCGGTAATCCGCCGCATCACCACAAAACCCGTGACCGGATCTTGCTCCAACAGCCGATAAAACGCCGGCCCATCCATCGCCAGGAAACGACTCTTGGTTTGGCACACTGCCGAAGACGTATAAAAGTAAGGCGGCACCAATCCCGACCAACCTATGGTTTGATAAGGCTGGTTGATGACCTCGACCGTGATGTGCTGTCGCTGCGCCGCCAGCCAGACCTGTAGATTGATTTTCCCCTCCAGCAAGATGAATAACTTTTTAGCCTCTTCACCTTCGCGAAAGAGTGTTTCACCTTCAGCGCAGGTAACCTCCTGGCAAAGTTCGGCAATACCGGTCAATTGTTCAGTAGCAAGACCGGCAAACAGGTCGGCCTGAGAAAGCATTTTGGCTTTTGCAATTGTCATAACTCATTTTGTAACCTGCCATCACAACGACAGAATTGGCAGTTACATCTCCTTTCTGGATTTATTGTTCCTCAGAACGCCAATCGGCAACTGGTTATTTCTGAATGGCCCCGAGGTAGTTTACTGAGTCTCCCAATTTTGACACAAGGAAGGTGTCTCGTCAAATAACGATGCATTTTAGGGTGCGTCCAGAATTTTAGGCAGATAAGGTGACCGGCACTTGCATCACTATTCCTGAGCTAAATTTCAGCCATTTGGGCGGCATTTTCAAGCCAAAATTAGTTGTAAGTGCCGGTCACCTAAAAATTTGGACAGACCCTGCATTTTAGGGCGTATTCCCATTTTCGGGCCAATAATCACAAAGACAACTTGACCGTTTTTGGTTAGTTTTTGTAAATCGGTCAAAATCGGTCAAGATTAACCGTTGACAATCTCCCCAAAATCACTTATATTTTGACTGAAATTTCAATTCCGGCTAAAACCGGTCAACTCCAGTTATATCAGGAACGCTGGTGATCCCAAGTCAACGAGAGACGGTTATCCACAACCTGTTGCAACAGCATGGTGTCGTCACCGTTGCCGAGATTTGTACTCATTGTAACTGCTCCCCAGAAACAGCTCGACGGGATCTCCGCCGGTTGGAGGAAAAAGGCCGCCTTGTGCGCACCCACGGCGGGGCAACAGCCCACGAAGCGCCCGCCCCCAACCGGATCAACCCGGCCGGCGCCAGACTGCTCGAAGCCCGCATCGCCCTGACCGACCGGGCCGACGCCTTGATCGTTAGCCCCAACGAGACCAAAGCCACGCGCCTCCTGGTCGAACGCTGCCGGCGGGCCGGGGTGCCCATCATCGCCGAGGCGACCAACTATCCAGGCTCGCAGACTGTTGTCTCGGTTGACAACTATCGGGCCGGGTTCGAAGCCGGCCACTGGGTCGTCAATTATGCCCGGCAGCATTTTGGCGGGAGAATCGTGGCTCTGGATGTTAGCTATCCCCAACCCAATACCGAGGCCCGCAGTGGTGGTTTTGCCGACGGCTTGCGCGAACTTTCCCCCGCCCAGCGCACAGTATTTAGTGTTGACGGCCAGGGTTTGCGCGAGTCGGCTCGCCGGATCACTGCCGATGCTCTAGCGGTACATCCTGAAATCAATGTCATTTTTGGCATCAACGATGACTCGGCCCTGGGCGCGCTCGACGCTTATCGGGCGGCGGGCCTGGATGAACGCCAACTGCTGGTGGTCTCTTTTGGCCTGGAAGGTGATGCGGCCAAAGAACTGCTGGAGCAGGCCAGCCCCTATACCATTGGCGTGGCCATGTTTCCCGAATTAGTGGGCCGGGCCTGTGTGGACGCGTCCATTTGCGCCTACCACGGCTGTCCTTTGCCGGAACGGATCACCACCCCCTTTGCCCTGGTTACCCCCGAAACACTCAATAGCTTCTATGAACGGAATGAAAAGACGGGCAAATGGGTGTTGAATTGGGCCCGAGCCGAACAGTTGCCTACGGCCAGCCCCGGTTTAGGACTGCTTCGCCAATGCCATCACCGCCCGAAACCAAAACGGATCGGTTATGTCGAAATTTTCAGCTCGCACGAATGGTATCAGAACGTGCGGCAAACAATGCAAGATCACTGCCGCACAATGGGCATCATCCTGGAAGTCATGGATGCCAGCCAGGATATGGCCCAGGAAATTGACGCCTTGAAACGGGCCATCGGCCATACCGCCGCCCGATTTGTGCATGAAGGCGACACGATCATCATCGACGCCGGGGTGACCACTGCCTATCTGGCCCAGGCGTTACGCGGTCAGAAATGTTTAACCGTTATCACCAACTCGCTGCCCGTGCTGGCAGAATTAGAAGATGAGCGGGGGATTACCCTGGTGGCCAGCGGGGGCGTCGTGCGGCCCGAGAGCCGTTCCCTCACCGGACCCGAAGCTGAGGCAACCTTTCAAAAGCTGCGGGCCGATAAAGCCTTCATCTCGGCCACCGGTCTCAGCATCGATTTTGGCCTATCAAACACCAATATTCCTGAAGCCACCATCAAGCAAGCGATGATACGGGCGGCTCGCGAGGTCATTCTCTTGGTTGACTATACCAAAATCGGGGTTGAGTCGCTGGTGAAAATTGCTTCGATTGACAGTATTCACCGCCTCATCACCAACATGGGCCTCAGTTCACACGACCGGCTGGCCTTGACCCAACAAGGCATTGAGGTATCGATTGCCGAAGGAGGAGTGCTGTAAATGATGAGCCAGATGAGCAGTCAAGAACGTGTTTTAGCCGTACTCAGATTGGAAGAACCTGACCGTGTCCCTACCTTTGAGTGGGATATTGACCCGGATTTCATTACTCATATGACCGGAGGCGGCACGTACGACGATTTTATCGAACAGTATGATCTGGACGCGGTGATGTGCGGTCCCGATTACATCAAAAAACCTCTCGACAGCGGTTACCTGCTCGATGAATGGGGCGTAACCCGGACCAGAGGCCACGAAGCCTACGCTATGGCCGTCGACGAGTTTGCGCCCATCAAAACGATGGCCGATCTGGAAAAGTGGCAACCACCCGACCCGTATGCACCCGGTCGATTTGAGACAATGAAACGGCGGGTCAAACGGTTCAAAGGCAAAAAGGCAATTTTTGCCCAGTTGCGGGATGTCTGGTCTAATCCGCGTGATCTGCTGGGCTACGCCGAGTTATTCGTCAAATGCAAAACCGAGCCTGATTTGGTGGAAGGGTTAGTCGAAAAATGCGTCAACCAGAGCATCGCCCTGCTGGAAATTGTGGCCGAGTTGGGGGCGGAAGTGGTTATGTCGGGCGATGACATTGCCGACAATCGCCGGACGATGATCTCCCCCAAGATGTGGGAGAAGATTTTTATGCCTCATTTCCGGCGGTGGGTCAAAGCCATCCACGACTGCGGGCTGTACTACTGGAAACACACCGACGGCAACATTATGACCGTGCTAGACTCGCTGGTGGACGCCGGCATTGACGGCATCGACCCGATTGACCCGCTGGCCAAGATGGATCTGGCTACTGTAAAAGCCGGCTGGGGTCATCGGGTGGCCATCAAAGGCAATGTCGATTGCGCCTTTCTGTTAGTCGACGGCCCCCCGGAAAAAGTAGTCGAAGCGACCAAGAACTGCATCCGCATTGGCGGGCCGGGCGGCGGTTATGCCTGCTCTACGAGCAATTCGATTCACTCCGGGGTGAAACCGGAGCTCTATCTGGCGATGTTAGAGACTATCCGTGAGTACGGCGTCTATCCCCTGGATATGGACAGGTTGGCCGCCCCAGCAAACGGAAAGTGATTGATTTTGGTGGGCTTTTTTTAAGTTGAACCAATATCACCAAAAATGTAGGGGTCAGAATGATATTGAACAGTTGGAGTCAAGGCTTTAGCCGGTAATTCAGCCCTGGAACCGGCTGAAGCCTCCACTCCAGTGGCATAAATTTTTCCCCGGTGTTCAAAATGTTATTGACCCTTACACAATATCACCAAAAAACGTAAAACGTGAAACGTGATAGTTTTTCGGGCTAAATCATTACGCTTTACGTTTCACGTTTCACTAAAACGTGGAGTTCTAACCAGTTTTAGTCTTACCCGATTGATTTTAAGTCAGATCCGAGGCTAATCATGACAGAAAAATATCTCATCGGTATTGATATCGGTTCCAGTTTTACGAAATCCTCGATCTTCGACATTCGGGGCAATTCGCTAGGCGCGGCCAAGCGAGATACCCACCCGGCCCAGCCGCGGCCCGGTGTGGCTGAGTACGACGGCCCGACGCTGCTGCAAGCGGTGTTGGACTCGTTGAAGGAGTTGGTGAACAAAGCCCAGGTGTCGCCCGGCGATGTGGCCGGAATATGCCTGGATGGGATGATTAGCGGCACAATGGGTATTGACGCGGCGGGCGAGGCGACCACGCCCTACACCACTACGCTGGACATGCGCTTCACCCCCCAGCTCAACTACGTTCTGGACAACTTCCACGATCCCATCCGCCAAAAAACCGGCTCTGGCCAGCCGACCATCGCCCCCAAAATGCTCTGGATTCGGCAGGAGTTTCCCGATATTTACGTCCGGACAGCCAAATTTGTGACCATCAGCGGTTATATTTTGGGAAAGTTGGCCGGCTTGTCCGGGCGGGAGGCGTTTGTCGATTACACCTATTTGTGGGCCACCGGCCTGAGCGATACCCAAAATTACGCCTGGTCCGACGAATTGTGCCGGGCGCTCGATTTGCCAGCGGACAAGCTGCCCCGCATCGTCAAGTCGTCAGAAATCATTGGCGGCTTGAGCCAGAGCGCCGCTGCCGCCACCGGCCTGACCGCCGGGACGCCGTTGGTAGCCGGAGCCGGCGATCAATCGGCCGGCTTCATTGGGGCCGGCATCACCCGGCCGGGACGTTTGGCCGACAACGCCGGCACCTATCCCCTGGTCGCTTTTTGCGCCGACCAGTTCCGGCCCGATATGACCCACCGCATGGTTGAGGTCATTCCCTCGGTCATTCCGGGTTTGTGGAATCCGGTTTCCTATATCATCGGCGGCGGGCTGACGCATCACTGGTTCCAGGAAAACTTTGCCCACGCCGATGAAGCCGAGGCGCAACAGTTCGGCGCAGGTAAAACCGTGTACCACGTCCTTGACGAAAAAGCCGGTAAAGTAGCCCCAGGTTCGGACAAACTGATTTTTGTGCCCCACCTGGGCGGGCGAGCCTGCCCGGCTAATACCGATTACCGGGGCATCTGGTTTGGCATTACCTGGACACACAAGCGGGCGCATTTCTATCGCTCTATCCTGGAGTCGATTGCTTATGACCAGTATCTCTCCTTCCAATCCCTGCAAGCCACCTATCCCGAGTCAGAGGTGACGGAAATTACCGCTTACGGTGGTGGCTCTCAAAGCGCCCTCTGGAATCAGATCAAGGCCGACGTGATGGGGGTGCCCTATGTCTGTTTGGGACGTGAGGATTTGGCCGCCGTTGGCAATGTTATTCTGGCCGGTTATGCCCTGGGCATCTATGACGATATGGCGGAAACTTCGGAGCGATTTGTCAAACGCACCACCCGCTATGCGCCCGAACCGGCCGCGCACCAGTTCTATCAGCACTATGCGAATTTCTACGGGCGGCTGCTCAAACAAATCGAACCGGCTTTGGCCGATCTGACCACCCTGCCGGAATGGTCGTAACTCCTTTCCAGATTACGTGCCGGTTGATGGTTACCTGGCCATGATCAGAGCGGCCCAACAAATCCGGCAGAATGAATTAAAGGACGGTTTATGAGTACATCTTTTCAAGCAGTCGTAGCTGGGCATATCTGCCTGGATGTGATCCCTGATCTCAGCGGCGTACCTGGTCAAAATTTTGAGCGGCTATTTGCGCCGGGACGCCTGTTAGAGGTCGGGCCGGTTACTTTTTCCACCGGCGGACCGGTATCGAATACGGGTCTGGCTTTGAACAAATTGGGCATCAAAACGCAATTGATGGGCAAAGTTGGCGCTGATCTGTTTGGCGGCGCGGTAAAACAGTTGGTCGGTAATTTTGACCCGCAACTGGTCAGCGGGATGGTGGTTGATCCGGCGGTGCATACCTCTTATACGGTGGTCATCAATCCGCCCCAGGTGGACCGCATCTTTCTGCACCACGCCGGGGCCAACGATACCTTTGTGGCTACGGATGTCCGGTATGAAGCCGTGGCTGAGGCCCGCCTTTTTCACTTTGGCTATCCACCGATTATGCGCTCGATGTATCAAAACGACGGGCGCGAGTTGGTTGAGATCTTTCGCCGGGCCAAGGCCACCGGCGTCACCACCTCGCTGGATATGTCGCTGCCGGACCCCACCTCGGCCAGCGGCCAGGCCGATTGGCGAGCTATTCTGCAGGCCACGTTACCTTATGTCGATGTGTTTCTACCCAGCGCGGAAGAGATTCTCTACATGCTCCATCGCCAAAAGTTTGCCGAACTGCATCAGGCCGCCGCGGGTCATGATGTTCTGCCGTTATTTACCCCGGAAATATTGACTGACCTTAGTCGCGAACTGATCGACCTCGGCGTGAAAATCGTCTGTATCAAACTGGGGCATCGTGGTTTTTATCTGCACACCGCCGCGGTGCAAACAATCAACCAGTTGGGTCGGGCCTGTCCAGCCCGGCCAGAACAGTGGGCTGACAGGCAGATGTGGGCCCCCGCCTTTCAGGTGGCAGAAGTCGGGGCCACCGGCGCCGGAGACGCCTCGATTGCCGGCTTCCTCAGCGCCTTATTGCGCGATCTGTCTCCGGAGGAGGCCATCAGCGCGGCGACGGCGGTTGGCGCCTGCAATGTTGAAGCCGCCGACGGCATCAGCGGCATTCGCTCCTGGCCGGAGACGCGGGAGCGGGTGGCGTCCGGCTGGTCACGCCGTGATCTTCGGCTCGATGCGCCCGGCTGGCAACTTGATGAGCAGCGACAGCTTTGGTTTGGACCCGCTTGACCCTGATTGGTCAAATAAAAGTTCACCAAAACGAGCAAAATGTTTTATAATGCTATCGACATCCCAAATCTAGGTTCCTTCCCGGCAAACTCAGGCCTGATCCCGCTGGAACGTTGCAGCGACGGTTGGCACCAAGTTGGCCAAAACGGGGTTAACTTTATTGCCGCCACCGGCGACAGGAAGGTAGAGTTTATCGCCTTCGCTAAGGACTCATTGGCTTACGTCAAGTCGGCCCTGGGGTATCCGGCCTACTATCCACTCCATCCAGTTGAGTTACGGAAACCGGTTAAGGCGGTATTGATGGACCTGGACGGCACCAGCGTTCGCAGCGAGGAGTTTTGGATCTGGATCATTCAACTGACCACAGCGACTCTGCTGGATAAGCCAAAATTTGAACTCGAAGCGGCGGATTTGCCGCACGTCTCCGGTCACAGCGTTTCCGAACACCTCAACTACTGTTTGCAGAAATATTGTCCTGATAAAACCCTGGAATTGGCCCGCCGGCACTATTTCGAACACACCCACCGCCAACTCCAGGCGATTATGGCCGGCAAAGGCAGAACCGATGCTTTTACACCTGCCCCCGGCTTGAAAGAGTTTCTTTTGTCACTCAAAGCCGCCGGAATTAAGATAGGTCTGGTAACATCGGGTCTTTATGAAAAGGCCTACCCGGAAATTTTGTCCGCATTTCGCACTCTAGAAATGGGCGACCCAAAGGAGTTTTACGATGCGATCATTACCGCCGGTTTTCCCTTGCGTTCAGGCGAAGTCGGCACGCTGGGGGAACTGACCCCCAAGCCCCACCCCTGGCTGTACGCCGAGGCCTGCCGGATTGGTCTGGCCATTCCTTTTGATGAACGGAATTCAGTGGTGGGCATCGATGACAGCGGCGCCGGCGTCTGTTCGATCCGCCTGGCCGGATTTCTGACCATTGGCTTTGACGGCGGCAACATCCTCGAAAGCGGCACCAGGGCGCTGTGCAATTTTTATGGTCGCAGTTTTAGTGAGATACTTGAATTCATCCAATAACCGTAATCAACACTTGCCTCCATCTGAACTGCTCACAGGCTGATGAAAGGAGAAACCTATCGAAAAAAAATTGATCGAAAAAGTCCGAAGATTATGATCCCTATACCAACCAACTTTCTCAAAGGAGGAAAATCATGTCAAAGAAGATTTTTTGGATGATCACAGCTCTACTTCTGGTAAGCCTGATAGTGGCCGCCTGTGCGCCGGCCGCTCCGGCCCCAGCCCCGGCTGTGGAAGAACCGGCCGCCGAAGAGCCGGCTGCGGAAGAACCGGCCGCCGAGGAGCCGGCCGCCGAGGAACCGGCGGCTGAAGCGCCGGCCGCCGAGGCGCCAGGCGAAGCCGTTACGCTTGAAATGTACCACGATAAACCAAACTGGACCGGCAATACCGATACTATGGGCCAGGCCGCAGCCGAGGCCATCAATGTCGGCTTTGTGACCGTGCCCTACAATGACCCCACCACCTTCCAGGCCACCGTCCGGGCTTCCCTGGGCAGTGACCAGGCCCCTGACCTCTATACCTGGTGGTCCGGCTACCGCATGGAAGACATCGTCAGTGCCGGCGGCGCCGCCGACCTGTCCGACATCTGGCAGAAGTACATCGCCTCCGGCGAATACAGCCAGGGTCTGGCCAATGCCTTCACCTTTGACGGCAAGGTCTACGCAGCCCCCTTCGCCGCTAACCTCTGGGTGGTCTACTACAACA